>CAZMCJ010000058.1:0-7871 GCA_964564795.1 uncultured Eubacteriales bacterium
TTCCTGACACCTCCTCTTCTTATTTCGCGTTTTCAATGTTTATAAGATGTTCAATCTTCGCAATCTTGCCTCTTGTTTCAGGGCTATCAGGTTGAACTGTAACATCATTTATTCTTTTTAGGCCAAGAGATCGTGCAGTATCAATTTGTTTTTGACCTCTGCCAATCAAGCTCTTAACCAAAGTCATTTTTATTTGAGCCATTTAAAAGCCCTCCTTAACCTATAATTTCTGCAACTGTCTTGTTTCTTATTGCAGCAACTTCAGGTGCAGTTCTTAGCCTGCTAAGACCTTCCATTGTAGCAAGAACAACATTGCGTGGGTTATTTGAACGAAGGCACTTAGTTCTGATATTTTTGATACCAGCAAGCTCCAACACCGCTCTAACAGCTCCACCCGCAATAACTCCGGTACCTTGTGCAGCAGGCTTAAGAATAACTCTGCCGGCACCATATGCACCCAAAACTTCGTGTGGAATAGTTGTGGAATCCAAAGATACTTTAATCATATTCTTCTTAGCATCGTCAATTCCTTTTCTTATTGCGTCTGGCACCTCAGATGCCTTTCCAATTCCGCAACCAACATATCCGTTTTCGTCGCCAACAACTACTAATGCAGAGAATTTGAAAATTCTACCACCCTTAACAACTTTAGCAACACGATTTATAGCAACAACTCTTTCTTTAATATCAAGTGTGCTTGCATCAATTCTAGCTTCCATTGAATAATCCTCCTTCTTTTAGAATTGTAGGCCGCCTTCTCTTGCGCCCTCTGCTAATTCCTTAACTCTACCGTGGTAAAGGTATCCGCCTCTGTCGAAAACAACAGTTGTAATTCCCTTTTCAATAGCATTCTTAGCAACCGCTATACCAACAGCTTTAGCTGCTTCTTTATTGTTTCCACTATCTAGGTCTAAAGAAGAAGCAGAAGCTAATGTAACTCCAGTTACATCGTCAATAATTTGTGCATAAATATTTGCGTTGCTTCTAAACACGTTTAGTCTTGGCTTTAGAGCAGTTCCGGAGATAGTTTTTCTAACTCTTCTGTGTCTCTTTAACCTTGCAACATTACTAATTGGCTTTTTAACCATTTAAGCTACACCCCTTTCTTATTTCTTCTTACCGCCTGTTTTACCTTCCTTACGTCTTATAACTTCATCAGCATACTTGATGCCTTTGCCCTTATAAGGCTCTGGTGGTCTTTTGCTTCTAACTTCTGATGCGAACTGACCAACCTTTTGCTTATCTATACCATTGATTATAATTTTGTTTGGCGCTGGAACTTCGATAGTTACATCAGCACTGTCAGACATAATAACTTGATGAGAGAATCCAAGGTTCATAATTAGGTCTTTGCCTGTTTTTTGAACTCTAAATCCAACACCGTTAACGTCTAATGCTTTTGCAAATCCTTTTGTTACACCTTCAACCATATTAGAAATAAGTGTACGTGTTAGCCCATGAAGAGCCTTGTGCATTTTTTCTTCTGATGGTCTGTTAACCAAAATATTATTTTCTTCAATGGTAATTAGCATATCCTTGTGCAATTCTCTTTCAAGTGTTCCCTTAGGGCCTTTCACACTAATGTGAGCGCCATTCAAAGTAACTGTAACACCTTCTGGGATTGCAATAGGTTTTCTACCTATACGAGACATGTTTCTTACCTCCTTTATTGGAATTATGGGAATTATTCCCGTTTTTTTGTTTTTTTAGTATTTTAGTAAATAAACGCAAGAACTTCTCCGCCTAGGTTTTCTTTTCTTGCTTGCTTATCTGTCATAACACCTTTTGAAGTTGAGATTACAGCAACGCCTAGGCCCTTAAGAACCTTTGGTAGCTCCTCGCAACTTGCATAAACTCTAAGACCCGGCTTAGAAACTCTTCTTAGGCTAGTGATAACCTTAGATTTGTTTGGACCATATTTAAGAGATACTTTGATAACTCCTTGCTTGCCATCTTCAATGATTTGGAAGTTTTTGATATATCCTTCCGCCAGAAGAATCTCAGCCATTGCCTTTTTCATTTTAGATGCAGGAATTTCAACATTCTCGTGCTTTGCTGTATTTGCATTTCTTATGCGTGTAAGCATATCTGCAATTGGATCTGTAATATGCATTTGTTTTCCTCCTTCTTATAGAGTAAAGATTTACCAACTAGCTTTTCTAACGCCTGGGATTTGTCCCTTATGTGCCAATTCTCTAAAGCAAATACGACAAACTCCAAATTTTCTGATGTATCCGTGTGGTCTGCCACAAATCTTACATCTGTTGTAGGCTCTTGTAGAAAACTTTGGTTCTCTTTGTTGTTTTATAATCATTGATTTTTTTGCCACTTTTTTGTTCCCTCCCTACTTTTTACTTTTGGAATGGAGCACCCATCAGTGAGAGTAGCTCTCTAGCTTCTTCATCGGTATTTGCTGTTGTGATGATAGCAATATCCATACCTCTGATAGCGTCCACCTTATCGTATTCGATTTCAGGGAAGATTAATTGCTCTTTAATACCTAAAGAGTAGTTACCTCTGCCGTCAAATGCGTTAGGATTAATACCTCTAAAGTCACGTACTCTTGGTAGTGCTACGTTGTATAATCTATCTAAGAACTCAAACATACGCTCGCCTCTTAGAGTTACCTTGCAGCCGATTGGCATACCTTCTCTTAGCTTAAAGGCAGCAACGGATTTCTTAGCCTTAGTTGCAACACCCTTTTGACCGGTAATTTTTGCGATGTCGCCTAGTGCGCTGTCAACAACCTTTACGTTGTCCTTTGCTTCTCCTAGACCAATGTTAACAACAATTTTGTTTATTTTTGGGATTTGCATTACGCTCTTATATTCAAATTTCTTCATAAGTGCAGGTGCAACTTCCGCTTTGTACTTTTCTTGTAAACGAGTCAAAGTATTTTCCTCCTTTCAGGATTTTTTTATAAGGACGCGCCACAGTGCTTGCACACTCTAGTCTTCTTGTCCCCTTCTATTTTGTGGGCTATACGAGTAGCCTTGTTGCATTTTGTGCAAAAAATATTAACCTTGCAAGCATACATTGCAGCTTCTCTTTCGATAATTCCGCCTGTTTCGCCTTGCTTTCTTGGTTTTTGGTGCTTTTTGATGATATTAACGCCCTCAACGATAACCTTTTGGCTCTTTGGGATTGTGCTTAGCACTTTGCCCTTTTTGCCTTTGTCTTTACCTGAAAGGACCATTACGGTATCACCAGTTTTAACATGAATTTTATTCATCATAATACTTTCTCCTTTCAAAATTAAAGAACTTCAGGTGCAAGGGATAATATCTTTATATACTCCCTGTCTCTTAGCTCTCTAGCCACTGGGCCAAAGATACGAGTTCCCTTTGGATTTTTATCCTCTTTGATGATAACAGCTGCGTTTTCATCAAACTTTATATAAGAACCGTCTTGGCGTCTTAGTCCTTTTTTAGAACGAACTATAACAGCCTTAACTACATCACCTTTTTTAACAACTCCGCCCGGTGTTGCTTTTTTAACAGAAGCTACTACTACATCGCCGATGTTGCCGTACTTTCTTCCGCTACCGCCCAAAACTCTAATACACATTAGCTCTTTTGCGCCTGTATTATCTCCAACTTTTAAATAGGTTTGTTGTTGAACCATTTAAAATTCCTCCTTCCCTATTTCTTAAATTATTTAGCTTTTTCTAGAATTTCAACTAATCTCCATCTTTTATCTTTGCTAAGCGGTCTGGTTTCCATAACTTTAACCTTATCGCCAATGGCACAAGCATTTAACTCGTCGTGAGCTTTTAGCTTATAAGTGTGCTTAACAATTTTCTTATATAATGGATGCTTAACTCTGCCTTCAATTGCAACAACGATAGTTTTATCCATCTTGTCACTAACTACCGTACCAATTCTGGTTTTTCTGTTAGCTCTCTCCACTGAAATGTTCCTCCTTTTTTAGAACTAGTTTCCTTTAAGTTCCTTTTCTCTTAAAATAGTTTGCACTTTTGCAATATCTTTTTTAACAGAAACTATTGTCATCGGATTCTCAAGTTGGTTGGTAGCGTGTCTAAATCTTAGGTTAAATAGTTCAGACTTCAGCTCCATTAACTTAGCACTAAGCTCGTTTGCTGTCATTTCTCTGATTTCATTAGCCTTCATTATTCTGCGTCACCCACCTTTTCTTCTCTTTTTATAAATTTGCACTTAACAGGTAGCTTGTGCATTGCAAGTCTTAGTGCCTCACGAGCAACCTCTTCTGTAACACCCTTGATTTCAAACAACACTCTGCCTGGCTTAACAACTGCAACCCAGTACTCAGGTGAACCTTTACCGCTACCCATACGAGTTTCAGCTGGTTTTTGTGTAACTGGCTTATCTGGGAATATCTTTATCCAAACTTGACCGCCACGCTTTGTATAACGAGTTAACGCTACACGGGCTGCCTCAATTTGGTTGCTAGTTACCCAGCAAGGTTCCGTTGCTTGAAGACCAAAATCTCCGTAAGCTAGGAAGTTACCTCTAGTTGCTTTACCTGTCATTCTACCTCTGTGAACACGTCTGTATTTCACTCTCTTTGGTAATAGCATTAGTTTTTGCCTCCTTCCACGTTAGCCTTTTTAACCTCCGGAAGAACCTCTCCTTTGCAAATCCAAACCTTAACGCCGATTTTGCCATAAGTTGTGTTAGCCTCAGCCACACCATAGTCAATATCTGCTCTGATTGTTTGTAGTGGAATAGTTCCCTCGTGGTAATGCTCAGTACGAGCAATTTCAGCGCCGCCTAGACGACCTGAACAAGCTGTTTTGATACCCTTTGCGCCCAATCTCATTGTGCGAAGCATACATTGCTTCATTGCACGACGGAAAGATACTCTGCGCTCTAGTTGAGCTGCAATGTTCTCTGCAACAAGTTGTGCGTCCATATCCGGTTGCTTAATCTCAACGATGTTAACAAAAACATTTTTGCCGATTAGCGCAGTGATGTTGGCTTTTAGTTTTTCAATCTCGCTGCCTTGTCTGCCAATTACAATACCGGGCTTAGCAGTGTAGATGTTAACTTTAATTTGTGCTGTTGTTCTTTCGATTGTTATCTTAGAGATACCAGCAGCATAAAGTGTCTTTTTAACAAACTTTCTGATTTTGTAGTCTTCAACAAGTGTATCGCCAAAAACGTTATCCTTAGCGAACCATTTTGAATCCCAATCCTTGATTACGCCCACTCTAAAACCGTGGGGATTAATTTTTTGTCCCATACTCTACCTCCTTTTCAAATTATTCCTTCTCTTTAAGAACTATGGTAATATGGGAAGTTCTTTTAAATATTCTAAAAGCTCTACCTTGCGCTCTTGGCATAATTCTCTTAAGAATTGGACCACCATTTGCGTAGATTTCTGCAATGTATAGTTTAGAAACATCCATATTATTGTTATTTACCGCATTTGCAATAGCACTGTTTAACAGCTTTAGTAGAACTTCACTAGCGGATTTTGGAGTTGCCTTCAAAATTGCTGCTGCCATTCCTACCGGCTTGTTTCTGATAAGGTCTGCAACGATTGCTACCTTACGTTGTGTTATGCGCACATATCTAGCGTGTGCTCTAGCTTCCATTTGATTTCCTCCTTTCAAATTAGAAACAATTTTGTTGCCTCTATTTAAAAAATACTATTTTCTACCGTTGTTTGTTGTTTTGCTGCCTGCGTGACCCTTGTAAGTTCTGGTTGGTGCAAACTCGCCCAACTTATGCCCTACCATATCCTCTGTAACATAAACAGGAACATGCTTTTTGCCATCGTGCACTGCAACAGTGTGGCCAACAAAATCTGGGAATATTGTGGAAGCTCTTGACCAAGTCTTAAGAACTTTCTTTTCTTCTTTTTTGTTCATTTCAACGATCTTCTTTAGTAGCTTTGGATCTATAAAAGGTCCTTTTTTAATGCTTCTGCCCATTTGCCTTTTCTCCTTCCTAAATACGAATTTGGTGTAACCTAATCCTATTTACCTTTTCTGCCCTTAACAATAAACTTGTTAGTTCTGTGGTTCTTCTTACGAGTCTTGTAACCAAGTGCTGGCTTGCCCCATGGAGTAACAGGTCCGCTTCTACCAATTGGGCTCTTACCTTCACCACCACCGTGTGGGTGATCACAAGGGTTCATTACGCTACCACGAACAGTTGGACGGATACCCTTATGGCGAGTTCTACCTGCTTTACCTAGAACAACATTCTCGTGGTCGATGTTACTAACTTGACCGATTGTTGCTTTACAGTTCATGCGGATATATCTAACTTCGCCTGAAGGAAGTCTAACTTGGCTAAGCTCCCCTTCTTTTGCCATAAGTTGTGCTTGGTTGCCGGCGCTGCGAACAAGTTGTCCGCCTCTTCCAGGGTTAAGCTCAATGTTATGGATTACAGAACCTACAGGAATATTTGCGATTGGCAAACAGTTTCCAATCTTGATGTCTGCATCTTTGCTGGAGATAACAGGATCCCCAACCTTTAGACCGTGTGGTGCAATGATGTATCTCTTGTCGCCATCTTCGTAATTAACCAGTGCAATGAAACAGCTTCTGTTTGGATCGTATTCAAGTGTTGCAACAACACCTGCGATATCCAGCTTATCACGCTTAAAGTCAATCACTCTGTATTTAACTTTATTACCGCCACCCCTATGACGAACAGTAATTCTACCGTATGCGTTTCTTCCTGCTGTATTATTTTTAACTTCCAGCAGGCTCTTCTCTGGCTTAACTTTAGAAAGCACAGAATAGTCGGTAACTGTCATATCACGACGAGCGGGCGATGTTGGGTTATACTTTTTAACCGCCATTTTTATTCACTCCTTATTCCCTTTTAATTTCAGTTGTAATTTAAAGACTTAAGCTTTAATTACATCATTCCATCAAAGAATTCAATAGTTTTTGAGTCTGGTGTTATTGTTACAACTGCTTTTTTTCTGTCGCTTCTGTATCCACTGTGAACACCCATTCTCTTAAATTTGCCCTTGATTGTGCTTGTGTTTACCTTTTCAACCTTGATTCCAAAAAGCTCTTCGCAAGCTTTTTTGATTTCAATCTTGTTGGCGTCCGGCAAAACATAAAAAGTGTATTTTCTTTCTTGCACTGCATACATACTTTGTTCTGTAATAACAGGCTTCACGATAATGTCGTAATTTGTTCTCATTATGCGAACACCTCCTCAATCTTTGCAAGTGCATCCTTTGTGATGATGAACTTGTCGTTCTTTAGCACCTCATATGTGTGCAAATCTGTTGCGTTTAGTGTTGCAACACCTTGGATGTTCTTTGCGCTTCTGTAAACGTTGTCGTTTGCATTAGCTGTAACTATCAAAGCCTTAGAGCTTACGTTAAGCGCCTTCAAAACGTTAACAACATTCTTTGTTTTGATAGTATCGAAGTTAAGAGTATCAACTACGATAATGTTTTCATCCAAAAGCTTGGAAGAAAGCGCACTCTTAAGTGCAATTTTCTTAACCTTTTTGTTAAGTGTTATTCTGTATTCCCTTGGCTTTGGCGCAAACACGATACCACCATGAGTCCATTGTGGAGCTCTGATAGAACCTTGTCTTGCTCTGCCTGTTCCCTTTTGCTTCCAAGGTTTTGCTCCGCCACCTCTAACCTCTGCACGAGTTAGTGCGCTTTGCGTTCCTTGTCTTTGGTTTGCTAAATAAGCTTTAACAACATCGTGCATAACAACTGTGTTGATTTCTGCACCGAAAATGTTTTCGCTTAGTTCAATATCTCCAATTACTTCGCCATTCATATTATATAATGAAACTTTAGGCATTTAGTTTTCCTCCTTTCTAAAAGTTATGCGTTCTTTACAGTATTTTTAAGGTAAACCACTCCGCCCTTAGGTCCTGGGATAGCACCCTTAACAACGATTA
>CAZMCJ010000059.1:0-3901 GCA_964564795.1 uncultured Eubacteriales bacterium
CTTTAATCTCACATATTGCAATAATTTTATCTATAAGTAAAAAGTTTGGCTGTGGCGAGGTTGGTGTTACAACCACAAATCCCTTATCCACGTTTGCAAGGGGCGGACGTATAATCTCATTTTTTCGCGAGAAAATTCTCTCAATATACCCTTTACGACCATCATCAATGGTCACTTCAACCATATCGCCAACCATTGGCTTAATTTTTTCTTTCCTAAATCTGCCGCACGCTTTGCACTCCACAACTTCGGTTGAGTTTTGTAGCATAACATAATAAAAACCGCCAATTCCCTTTAAAATTAATCCCCTCATCAAGCTCTCCTAATAAGTTATTATTTTTGGTGTTTGCCCTTTAGCTGGCCGCATGATGCATCAATATCCCCACCCAATGTTCGTCTTATCGTTGCATTTATACCATTTTTTACTAGTATTTCTTGAAATTTATACACACGTTGCTTGGACGATTTTTTAAAGTTTGTGCCGTCTACCTCATTTATTGGAATTAGGTTAACGTGGCACAAGAATCCCTTTAGTAGCTTTGCAAGCTGTTGTGCGTTTTCTTCGCTATCGTTTTGACCATCAATTAACGCATACTCAAAGGAAATGCGTCTGCCCGTTTTTTCAATATAGTTTTTGCAACTTTGCATTAATCTTTTTATATTATATTTTTTGTTTATTGGCATTATCTGGGTGCGCATTTCATCTGAAAATGCGTGAAGGGATACAGAAAGGGTTAGCCCCAGCTTTTTCTCAGCCAATGCGTCAATCTTATCGCAAACCCCACACGTTGATAGGGATATATGGCGCATTCCGATGTTTAGCCCATCTTCCGCATTAACAATCTCCAAAAATTTTAGCACATTTTCATAGTTATCAAGTGGCTCACCCATTCCCATCATAACAATGTTATTGATTGGTTTCCCGCTATCTTTTTGAGCAAAAATTATTTGGTCAATAATCTCGGACGGTGTCATATTGCGCTCCCTGCCCCCTAGGCCAGTTGCACAAAACTTGCACCCCATCGCACACCCCACCTGCGAGGAAATGCAAATCGTGTTTCCATGGTGGTACTCCATTAACACACTTTCAATCAGCTTTCCATCCATCAACTTAAACAAGTATTTGATTGTGCCGTCCTTCGCCACCTGCTTTTGTTCAATCTCCAACACATTTATGTAGCTTTCCTTCTCAAGTTTTCCACGCAACACCTTTGATAGGTCTGTCATCTCGTCAAAAGATGTAACCCCTCTATAAAGCCATTTAAAAATTTGCTTGGCTCTAAATTTCGGCTCCTTTATTTGCGCAACAAAGCCTTCTAATTCTGAAGGGGTAAGGCTTTTCAAATCAATCATTTGCTTCTCCTTAATTTTGCAATAAAAAATCCATCGCTATTATGGACGTGGGGCAAAAGTTGCAACATTCCATCACTTTTAATCCCCATATATTCTAAAGAAAATGGTTGTAACTCAAAATTCTTGTTGTTTTCGAGCACCTTTTTGACTATATCCTCGTTCTCTGACTTATTGATTGTGCAAGTGGAGTAAACAAGCTCGCCCCCCACTTTTAAGTATTTTAGCGCATTATTTAATATTTTTTCTTGTATTTCGGGTAAATTTTTAATTTCATCTTCCAATTTATAACGAATATCTGGTTTTTTTGCAATTATCCCAAGGCCAGAACAAGGCACATCACATAAAATTTTGTCGAAGCTATCCATTTGTTCCTCCCACAAAATCTCCATATTAAAGATTTTAGGGGTAATAATTGAAATACACATTCTTTTTGCATTTTTTCTGATTAAATCCATCTTATGCTCGTGGATATCTGTCGCCATAATTTCGCCGGAATTTTCCATATATTCGCCCATTAAAACACATTTACCACCGGGTGCGGAACAAATATCCATAACCCTTTGACCTTTTCGGGGGCTAAGCACCCCAACTGCAAGCTGTGAACCAATGTCTTGCACCGTAATTTCACCTTTTTTGTATAGATCAAGCTCCCCCATATCCCCTGTAAAGTTTATTCTAAAGCTGTTTTCAAGCCCCAAAATCTCCTCATACTGTATGGAATTCTCAGTTAATTTTGCCTTTATATCCTCTTTATTTGTCTTTAGTGTGTTTGCCCTTATAACTGTTGCTCTGCGTTCGTTTGTGCTCTCACAAAGCGCCCTGCACTCCTTAACACCATACTGCTCTATCCACATTTTGGTTAGCCAAACGGGTAGCGAAAATGCCCGCGCAAAATAGTCCTCCTTTGTTGGTTCGTCAATAGGTGGCAGTGCGTCCTTGCACCGAATAATTTCGCGAAGCACACCATTAACAAACGAGGAAAATCTGCCACTATAATATTTTTTTGCCATCTCCACACCCTCGTTACAAGCAGCAGAGGGTGGTACCTTATCCATATATAAAATTTGGTAGATTGATACCTCTAAAATCAGCAAAATCTCGCTATCTATATTTTTTATTAGGGTTTTGGAGAATTTAGATATATAAAAGTCAATCAAACTCTTTTTTTGCATTACGCCATAGGTAAGCTCAGTTAAAAAAGCTCTATCCCGCTTTTCCAATGGGTAGTCTCTAAGAAAGTTTTTCAGCTCAATGTTGCTATACGCCCCATCAAAAAAAACTTTTTTTAGTATTTTTATACTCCCCTCTCTTGGGGTAATAACACCATTAGTCACGTCTGCGACCTCCGTACAAGATTAACAATCTTAAAAGCTGCGCCATAGCCACAACTGTTGCCGCAACGTATGTCATCGCTGCTGCGTTTAACACCTTTTTGGAGCCGCTTAGCTCCTCGTCATTTAACATCCCTGTTGAATCCAGTATCTCAAGCGCTCTTGAGCTTGCGTTAAACTCAACGGGTAACGTTACAACTTGCGTTATAACCGCACCGGCAAAGAATAAAATTCCAAGTGAAATCAGCCCTGTGAAATCAAAGAAAATTCCAAACAAAATAAGTGGAAATGAAAGTTGTGATACCAGATTTGTAATGGGTATTAGCGCTTGGCGAATTTTCATGGGTGTGTAGGATTCGCTAAACTGGATAGCGTGTCCACACTCATGCGCTGCAACACCAACCGCCGCAACGGAGGTGCTGTTATAAACAGTATCAGATAATCTAACAACGTTTGTTCGTGGGTCAAAATGGTCTGTCATATTTCCCTTTATATGCTCAATTTTAACGCTGTGCAGGCCATTCCTATCAAGAATTTGACGTGCCACATCGCTCCCAGTGTATCCATTTCTATTTCTTAGTGTGGAGTAGCGGTTAAATGTTCCCTTAACCTGCGTCTGCGCCCACAATGCAAAAATCATCGCTGGTATAACAAGCATAATATAAGTTGAATCGATGCCATAAAAGTACATTTTAATCTCTCCTTCTAGTTTTAGGGTTACCCCAATATCTCCCCTACCTCTACCGAATTCCCCCTCAAATAATCATCAACACTCATTTGTTTTTTACCGTCAAACTGAATTGTTTTTATATATATTGAGCCATTTTTACACGCCACCTGCATGCCCTTGCCCTTAACAATATTGACTACCTGACCCTTTTCGCCCCTAACTTCTTCCCCAAGTTCGCTTTCATAAATTTTCATTCTTTTGTCATTCAAAAATGTGTATGCAACCGGCCAAGGATTTAGCCCTCTTATTTGATTATGGACAGTTTTTGCAGGCTTTGTAAAGTCAATCAGACCCATCTCTTTAGTTAACATAGGAGCATATGTTGCCTCAAACTCATTTTGGATAACCCTATCGCCCTCCCCTTTTTTGATAAGCTCGATAGTTTCCACCAGATTATCACACGCAATCGCTTCCATTCTTTTAAAAAGCTCGCCAGAAGTTTCATTCTCGCCAATTAATGTCTTTGTTTTTAAAATTATATTTTTCA
>CAZMCJ010000059.1:3911-7864 GCA_964564795.1 uncultured Eubacteriales bacterium
CTTCTTCTCCATCCAAAATTATGTCCCTTTGCAAAATTATATCCCCAGTATCAAGCCCCTTCGCCATATACATAGAAGTAATGCCCGTTTCCTTGTCGCCATTTAAGATGCTCCACTGGATTGGTGCAGCCCCTCTATACTTTGGCAAAAGTGAGCCATGAATATTTACGCACCCGTATTCCGGGTAATTAAGCACATTTAACGGCAATAGCTTGCCATACGCAACTACAATGATTAAATCAGGGTTGAGGTTTGCAATTATTTCCATCGTCTCATCATCTTTTAATGAAAGTGGCTGAAAAACTGGCAAGCCTACACTAAGAGCATATTCCTTTACAGGGGTAAATTCCATCTTGTGTCCTCTGCCCCTTGGTTTGTCACTTTGGGTGAAAACTCCGCAAACTTCATATGAGTCTTCCACTAGCCTTTGCAGGCAACCTTTAGCAAATTGAGGTGTTCCCATAAATAAAATTTTCATTGTTATCTTTCCTCATTTTCCAAGTCTTCAATATCTACAAACTCTGTAACAAGGCGAGTAAAAAGCTTTCCATTAAGATGGTCCAGCTCATGGCACACTGCTCTTGCTGTAAGGTCATATGCAGTTATCATTTTCTTATCGCCAAATCTATCTTGATAGGTTGCTATTACCATTGTAGGCCTGTTTACGTATCCATATTGTTCAGGCACGCTAAGGCACCCCTCGAGCGCATTCTCTGCGCCGTCTGCCTCAATAATTTCAGGGTTAATTAGCTCCACAATTTCTTCCCCGTTATCAACAAGGGCTAGGTTTTTAAGCACTCCCACCTGTGGTGCCGCAAGACCAACGCCGTTTGCCTCCTCCATTGTTTCACGCATATCGTCAAGTAAGTTCCACAGCCTTTGGTCAAAGTTTGTAACCTTCTTGCACTTCTTTGTCAGTATTTCATCACCGACTTTAACAATATTTCTAATTGCCATAGTTTTTATTTCTCCTTGCTTAATTGAATATTATTGTTTGGTCTTTTATTAAATTATCATTTGCATAAATAAGAACCTTTGCTGTATTCTTGCCTTTTATCTGAACATAGATATTGCGTTCGCTTGCATTGTGGTATTGTTGGTATTGCAACTCGTCGTTCACATAAACCCTTATCAAAAATTTGTCCGGTGTTGTTGGCAACCCAACATATAAATTATAGCTTGTTTCCACCTTTTCGGGTGGCCCTTCGCTAATAACTATCGTAATTTCACTTTTCTCCTCCGCCTCGGTATCTCCTGGTACGCTTTGGGAAAGCACAATGCCTGCAGCTTTATTTTCTTGAACTAAAGACATTACATTAACCACGAAACCACTTTCTTCAAGACGTTTCTTTGCCTCGTCTACCGGCAGATCAACCACATTTGGCACCACTTTGCTGATTATCTCTCTACCCTTGCTCACAAATAATTCCACCGTTTGCCCCGGCTTAATTTCTGTGTTTTTATCTGGTATAGTTGAAATGACATATCCAATAGGCACGCTGTTGCTAAACTTTTCAGTAACCTTGCTTTCCATTCCAAGTTCTTTAATTTTTATAACCGCACTCCTGTATTCGCTCGCCGCAAAGTCTGGTAGGAGGTTATCACCTTTTCCTAAGCTTACAGTTAACTTAACAATTTGTCCTTTTTCCACTATGGTCCCTTGTTCTGGATACTGATAAATTATTTCGCCCTCTGCAAACGTATCGGAATTTTTGTAAACATCCGCCACCAGTCTTAGCACATTTTCATCTTGACTTTCTCTTGCAACATCCAAATCCATACCCACAAAGTTTGGAACATCCACCTTATTTTCGTCCACTTCCTCTTGTGACATACCATTTAAAATATCAACCATTCCGTTATATATTGTTCTTCCTAATGAGAAAATAAGTAATATGCACATTATAATTGCAATGATTTTAACTAACGTTGCTGTTTTGTTTGGCTTTTCTTCTTCCTCATATTGGTACTCATACTCAGTGCTTTTAATTCGTGGAAGCTTAACTGTTCCCTGCTCTCCGGCATATTCAAATTTATAGTTAAAAACAATATCCGGATCTTCTTTAAACTTTTTTAAATCATTTAACATTTCTCCTGCATTTTGGTAACGCAAATTAAGGTTGCGGCACATTGCCCTTAGAGTAATTTGCTCTAATCCTTTTGGCAAGTCCTTCAAAAGTGCCGATGGCAATTGGAACTTGCCTTGAATATGCATAACTGCAACGGTTACTGCGTTTTCATCATCAAATGGCAGAACTCCGGTTAACATTTCATACATAATAACCCCGAGAGAGTAAATATCCGCCTTCCCGTCTATCATTCCACCTTTTGCTTGCTCTGGGGAAATGTAGTGAACAGAGCCAATTGCTCCGCCCGTCATCGTACGTGTTTCAGAAAGTGCAAATTTTGCAATGCCAAAATCTGTAACCTTTAGGGTGCCATCTTTAAGTAGCAAGATGTTTTGGGGTTTAATATCTCTATGGATTATATTTTTGCTGTGCGCATGCTGGAGCGCCGCCAAAATTTGCTCTGCAATATAGATGCACTCTTTCGTTGTGAGGGTTTTCTTCTTTATAATATATTCCTTAAGGGTCATTCCCTCTATAAGCTCCATAACCAAAAATGGAAGGTTGTCCTCCACGCCAACGTCATAAACGGCAACAATATTTTGGTGGGACAACAATGAAACCGCCCTGCCCTCACGCTTAAATCTATCTACAAATTCCTTTTCGTTTTTAAATTCCTCACGCAATATTTTTATTGCAACATACCTATCAAGTAACTTGCAATGCGCCTTGTAGACATTTGCCATACCACCTGAGCCAATTTTTTCTATGATTTCATAGCGGGAGGAAAATATTCTGCCTATAAACTTATCCATATTTCCGCCCCCTTAATACTTATAGATAACAGCTGTGATGTTATCTATCCCACCGTTTTCTTCAGCTGTTTCCACAAGTTTTTCGCAACAGGTTTTTGCGCTCAAATTTTTTTGAACTATCTCTACTATATTTTTATCCTCAATCATATTTGTTAGACCATCGGAGCATAAAAGAACAGAATCACCACTCCTTAGCTCGTAGGTAAAGTAATCAGGCAAAATGTTTTCATCTGTGCCTATTGCCATGGTTATTATGTTTTTCCCTCTATAAGTTTTCGCTTC
The DNA here is from genome assembly GCA_964564795.1 of uncultured Eubacteriales bacterium. Classification (GTDB taxonomy): domain Bacteria; phylum Bacillota; class Clostridia; order Oscillospirales; family RGIG577; genus CAZMCJ01. The sequence continues at coordinate 7,075 of CAZMCJ010000059.1, forward strand.
TTCACGGGTTATTGCTCCCGTTCTAACCATTTCCTCCACTATGGAGTGGTCTATTGTTATTTGGTGGGCACCGCTTTGGTTTATAATATATCCCCTAGAATCCCCCACATTCATAAACAAAATATCCTTACCAATTACATAGGCAATAACACACGTTGTGCCCATTCCCTTATATATATCGTCCTGTTGCGCCATTTTATAAATAGCTGTATTTGCATTTCTAACAGCACAACGGATGATGCTTCTTGCCTCCCTTAAAGTTTTAACTTTAGCAAGGTCACGCATAAGCTCCTTTTTCTCAAACTCCTTTATTGTGGTTTGACTGGCAAGGTCGCCATAGCTCTCCCCTCCCATACCATCACACACAACAAAAAGCGCCCTATCACCATCAAATGCAGTGAAGAAGCTATCTTGATTTGTTTTTCTAACCTTACCTTTGGAGGTGTCACCGTATAGATTCATAAAAATTCTTCCTTTTCTTAGGCAAAATATTGTATTTATATATTGTTAACATTAACGTAGAGTTTTAAAAGTCTACTTTCCTTGCTCTTTGCAAAGGATGCAATCATATTGCGCACAAGGTTCCTAAGTGCTTTGTTGTTTTCCCCTTTTATTATAAATCGGTACCTAAACTGGTTGTTCACCTTTAGAATATCAAACGGGGTGGGGCCAATTACGGAAATTTTAATGCCATCAGCACTTGCCCGCTCCCTAATCCCCTTGGCAATCTCCCGTATTGTTGCAACCACCTCATCCTCTAGCGGGCCTTCAAGGTTAACCGATATTAAAT
>CAZMCJ010000060.1:0-7807 GCA_964564795.1 uncultured Eubacteriales bacterium
AACTTTACGGGTTTAACAACTTAACAAAATCACTTAGCTTTAACATTTATGATGTGTGCTATGCAAAAACAGAAAGAGAGCAAAGGGATTATATTGCGTATATTGATGAACAGTATAACTCGGAACGTTTAACAAAAATACTCTACCATGTAACTGATATGATTGGGGCTACGGTTATAAATGTTTCCAAGCAGGATTATGACCCGCAGGGGGCAAGTGTTACCTTTTTGATTGCGGAGGAGAGTATGGTGCCAAGCCAAAATGGGGAAACGGTTGTGGCTCATCTTGATAAAAGCCACGTAACGGTGCATACTTACCCAGAGTTCCACCCACACAACTCAATAGCTACCTTCAGGGTGGATATTGATGTTGCAACATGTGGGGAGATTACCCCACTTTCAACCCTTGATTATCTTATAGGAAGCTTTGATTCCGATATTATAACAATGGACTACCGTGTGCGCGGATTTACAAGGGATATGGCGGGTAAAAAACTTTTTATCGACCACAGAATAGCCTCTATCCAAGATTATGTAGACCCAAAAACATTAGAAAAATACGATGCGATTGATATAAACGTGTACCAAAGCAATATTTTTCACACAAAAATGCTTATTAAAGATGTTGTTTTGCAAAACTACCTATTTAATTCGGACGTTTATGAGATTGCGCCAAAAACAAGGCTTAACATTACAAACAGCCTTCGTCAAGAGATGATTGAGATTTTTACAGGAATGAATGTTTACTAAGGAGGATTAAGGATATTGAATGATGAACTACAAAACAGGGCGCCCATTCACGAAGCGCTTGATGAATTTAAAAAAATGCGGATTGTTCCCTTTGATGTTCCGGGTCATAAAAGGGGTAAGGGTAACCGCGAGCTGACCAAATTTTTGGGGGAGAAGTGCCTGACGGTTGACGTTAACTCAATGAAACCACTAGATAACCTTTGCCACCCTGTCAGTGTCATAAAAGAGGGTGAGGAGCTTGCAGCGAAAGCCTTTGGCGCAAATCACGCTTTTTTTATGGTTAACGGAACTACCTCGTCGGTGCAAACTATGGTGCTTGCAACGTGCAAAAGGGGTGATAAAATAATTCTCCCACGAAACGTGCATAGGAGTGTTATAAACGCACTTATATTATGCGGTGCTATCCCTGTTTACGTGAACTCACAAATTGATGACAGGTTAGGCATTGCCCTTGGTATGAGCGTTAGTGACGTTGAGAGGGCGATAAAAGAAAACCCCAGCGCAAAGGCTGTGCTTATTAATAACCCAACATACTACGGAATTTGTTCTAATCTAAAAGGGATAACCGACCTTGCTCACAAAAATAATATGATGGTTTTGGTTGACGAGGCTCATGGTACCCACTTTTATTTTGGTGATAATATGCCAATCTCTGCAATGGCGGCAGGGGCAGATTTTGCATCAGTTAGCATGCATAAATCTGGCGGATCCCTTACCCAAAGCTCATTTTTGCTGTGTGGAAAGAATGTTAACGAAAACTATGTTAGGCAGATTATAAACCTAACACAAACTACAAGTGGCTCTTACCTGCTACTCTCCAGCCTTGATATTTCCCGCAAAAATTTGGCACTAAACGGAGTCGAGATTTTTGCAGATGTTAAGGAAATGGCGCAATATGCAAGAGAAGAAATCAACCAAATTGGTGATTACTATGCATACTCCAAGGAGATAATTAATGGGGACAGCATTTACGATTTTGACGAAACAAAGCTTTCGGTAAATACCCTTGATTTAGGGCTTGCGGGGATAGAGGTTTATGATTTATTGCGTGATGAATATGATATCCAGATAGAATTTGGTGATATTGGAAATGTCCTTGCATATATTTCAGTAGGGGATACCTACGCCAACATCGAGCGTTTGATTGGCGCACTTGCCGAAATCAGGCGAAGATACAAAAAAGATAAAACAGGAATGCTTAAGTACGAGTACATCAACCCACGTGTTGCACTATCCCCACAGGAGGCGTTCTATTCCGAGAAGGAAAGTGTGCCACTGGAGGACAGCGTTTCAAGAATTTGCTGTGAATTTGTGATGTGCTATCCACCTGGTATACCAATTTTGGCTCCAGGGGAGGAAATTACACAAGAGATTATAGATTATACCATATATGCAAAGAAAAAGGGCTGTTTTTTAACAGGACCAGAGGATATGGAAGTTAACAATATAAATGTGCTTAGAAAGGGGGAGGAGTAATGGAGCTTTGGTATAGCGAAAATCACACCAAAAATGTTAAGTTTTCCATCAAAGTTGACCGTCAGCTTTTTAGCAAGCAAAGTAAATTTCAAAGGATTGATGTGTTTGAATCTAAGGAGTTTGGCAGATTTTTAACTCTGGACGGATATATGATGCTAACAGAGAAGGATGAGTTTATCTACCATGAGATGATAACGCACGTTCCTATGGCGGTGCACCCAAATGTTAAAAACGTACTTGTAATTGGCGCAGGGGACGGCGGCGTGATAAGGGAGCTGACAAGATACAAAACAATCGAAAATATCGACCTTGTGGAGATTGACGAGATGGTTGTGGAGGTTTCCAAGGAGTTCCTTAAACAGACTGCTTGCTCCTTTGACGATGAGAGGGTTAACATCTACTTCCAAGATGGGCTTAAGTTTATAAGGCGCAAGAGTGACGAATATGACCTTATAATTGTGGACTCTACCGACCCGTTTGGCCCGGGCGAAGGGCTGTTCACTAAGGAATTTTATGGCAACTGCTTTAAAGCACTAAAAGACGATGGAATTATGGTTAATCAGCACGAAAGCCCATTTTATACAAGCGATGCAATAGCGATGAAGCGTGCTCACAAGCGTATTGTGGAATCATTCGATATGAGCAGGGTTTACCAAGCGCATATTCCAACCTACCCATCCGGGCATTGGCTTTTTGGATTTGCAAGCAAAAAATACCACCCAACAAGGGATTTAAAGGCGAGAGCGTGGAGGGAGCTAGGCATAAAAACCAAGTACTATAACACGAATTTGCACAAGGGCTCGTTCTACCTGCCTAACTATGTGGAGGAGATGCTAAGAGATGTTGAATAAGAATGTTGAAACCTTTTTGGGGTGTGATAATGAATACGATAGCGCCAAAATTGTTATATTTGGCGCACCATTTGACGGGACAACCTCCTTCAGACCAGGCACACGCTTTGCAAGCAAAACAATGCGGGCGGAGTCGTACGGGATTGAAACCTACTCCCCATATCAGGACAAGGATTTGGAGGAAGTTGAGGTTTTTGATGGTGGAGATTTGGAATTGCCCTTTGGCAACACCGTAAGAGTTTTGGATGAGATTGAAAGCTACACGAAGGGACTTTTGCAAGATGAAAAAATACCACTTATGATTGGTGGGGAGCATTTGGTAACGCTGGGTGCGGTTAGAGCTATTGCAAAAAAATACCCAAACGTCCACATTATCCATTTTGATGCGCACACCGATTTGAGGGAGGAGTATTTGGGTGAAAACCTATCCCACGCATCTGTTATAAAGCGGGTGTGGGACATAGTGGGGGACAACAAGATATTCCAGCTAGGAATACGAAGTGGAGAAAAGGCAGAGTTTGAGTTTGCCAAAACCCACACAATAATGAATAAATTTAATTTGGATACAATTAGTGAGGTTGTGAAAAGCCTTAAGGGCGTTCCTGTTTATTTCACCCTTGATTTAGACGTTTTGGACCCTTCTATATTCCCTGGAACAGGCACACCTGAGGCGGGCGGGGTTACATTTATGGAACTGCTAAATGCAGTTAAGCAAATGGAAAAGCTAAACATTGTTGGGTGCGATATAAATGAATTATCCCCGGTTTATGACCAAAGCGGAGTATCCACAGCAGTTGCGTGCAAAATTTTAAGAGAAATATTACTTGTTATAGGAGGAAAATAAAATGGGAAAAGCATTAATAATCGGTTGTGGTGGCGTTGCAAGTGTAACAGTTCACAAGTGCTGTCAAAACAGCGATGTTTTTGAAGAAATTATGATTGCGAGCAGAACAAAAAGCAAATGTGATGCTCTAAAGAAAAAGCTAGACGGTGGCAAAACAAAGATATCAACGGCTCAGGTTGATGCAGATAACGTGCCCGAATTGGTTGCCCTAATCAATTCTTTTAAGCCTGATGTTGTTATAAACCTTGCGCTGCCATACCAAGATTTGACCATAATGGATGCGTGTTTGGAAACAAAAACACACTACATTGATACAGCAAACTACGAGCCAACAGACACGGCAAAATTTGAATATAAATGGCAATGGGACTACCGCGAAAGGTTTGAAAAAGCGGGTATTACTGCACTTTTGGGCAGCGGGTTTGACCCAGGTGTTACCGGTGTTTTCTCTGCCTATGCGCAAAAGCACTACTTTGACGAAATACACTACCTTGATATTTTGGATGCAAACGCAGGCGACCATGGATACCCATTTGCAACCAACTTTAACCCAGAGATTAACATTAGGGAAGTAACCGCAAACGGAAGCTATTGGGAAAATGGCGAATGGGTGGAAACAGAGCCAATGGAAATTAAACGGGAGTACAACTTCCCACAAATTGGTATGAAGGATATGTACCTTCTTCATCACGAGGAGTTGGAGTCCCTTGCAATAAACCTAAAGGGAATTAAGCGTATCCGCTTCTTTATGACATTTGGACAAAGCTACCTAACACACCTAAAATGCCTAGAAAATGTGGGTATGACATCAATCAAGCCAATCAACTACAACGGTATGGAGATTGTGCCACTACAATTCCTTAAGGCGGTTTTGCCAGACCCGGCAACACTAGGGCCACGCACAAAGGGCAAAACAAACATTGGTTGTATCTTTAAGGGCGTTAAGGACGGGAAACCAAAAACATACTATGTTTACAATGTTTGTGACCACGAGGAATGTTATAAAGAGGTGGAATCCCAAGCGATTTCCTACACAACTGGCGTGCCAGCAATGATTGGTGCAATGCTTGTAATGCAGGGTGTTTGGCAAAAACCGGGCGTTTATAATATAGAGGAGTTTGACCCAGACCCATTTATGGCGGCGCTAAACGAGTGGGGCTTGCCTTGGGTTGAGGACTTTACACCGGAGCTTGTGGACTAATGGTTAACTTTGATATCAATTTGGTAAAAACACCATACTATATAGTGGACGAGCGTTTGCTAAAGGATAATTTGGAGATTTTGGCGGACGTTGCAAACCGCGCGGGGTGCAAGATTTTGCTTGCACAAAAGGCGTTTTCAATGTTTTCAACCTACCCCCTAATAAAAAAGTATTTAGCGGGAACAACAGCAAGCGGACTTTATGAGGCAAAACTGGGGTATGAGGAAATGGGTGGGGAAACCCACGTTTTTTCCACCGCTTATTTTGAGGAGGAGTTCGACGAGATACTTAAAATTTGTGGGCATATCACATTTAATTCAGTGAACGAGTGGGAAAAATATAAGTCAAAAGCCATTAAAACGGGCAAAGAATTTGGCATAAGAATTAACCCGGAACATTCCACTCAAGACCATGGGATTTACGACCCTTGCGCTAAGGGATCCCGCCTTGGGGTAACTCTTGAAAACCTTAAAAATATGGATTTTACAGGTATAACGGGGCTACACTTTCACACGCTTTGCGAGCAAAACAGCGATGCGCTGGAGGAAACGCTAAAGGCGGTGGAGGAAAAGTTTCAGCCATACCTAAGAATGGTTAAGTGGGTTAACTTTGGTGGCGGACACCACATCACAAGGTCAGATTACGACAGAGAAAAGCTTATCACCCTTGTTAAAAATTTTAAAGAAAAGTACGGTGTAGAAGTTTATCTGGAGCCAGGGGAGGCGGTTGCGCTAAACAGCGGTTTCCTTGTTGCAAAGGTGATTGATATTTTTGAAAACGACGGTAATATTGCAATTTTGGACACATCCGCTGCGTGCCATATGCCAGACGTTTTGGAAATGCCGTACCGCCCCAATATTATTGGAAGCGGAAAAGAAAAGGAAAAGGAATATACCTATACCTTTGGCGGGCCAACTTGCCTTGCGGGGGATATCATCGGCACATACTCCTTTGAAAAAGAGCTGAAAATAGGGGACAAGCTGATTTTCTGCGATATGGCAATCTACTCAATGGTTAAAAACAACACGTTTAACGGGATGCCTTTGCCCACAATTGCAAAGGTGGATTTAAGTGGCAACGTTACAGTAGTTCGGGAGTTTTCATACAGCGATTTTAAAATGCGACTTTCTTAATAGTTATAAACATAAGAACATTCCTCTAAAGTTAAACACTTGGAGGAATATTTTTTTAAAACAATAAAAGGTTTACTTGTGTAAAGGAGACCTTTTATTGTTTATTAGATATATTTAAAGATTAAGTATAAAAAAGCCCGCCGATTAGTTGGTAACAAATCGGTGGGCGGTGACTAGTTAGTTTGCCATAAACAGCTCAATATCATCTTCAATTGTACCAATGCCTGAAATTCCAAACTTCTCTACCAGAACCTTTGCCACGTTAGGAGATAGGAATCCGGGAAGGGTTGGTCCTAGGTGGATGCTCTTAACACCCAGATACAGAAGCGCTAAGAGGACAATAACAGCCTTTTGCTCATACCAGGCAATGTTAAATGCAATCGGGAGCTTGTTGATATCATCAAGTCCAAATACCTCCTTAAGCTTTAGTGCGATTACCGCAAGGGAATAGGAATCGTTGCACTGACCTGCATCCAGCACTCTTGGAATACCACCAATGTCGCCCAGTTGCAACTTATTGTAGCGATATTTTGCACATCCAGCAGTCAAAATTACGGTATCCTTTGGCAGTTTTTCAGCAAATTCAGTGTAATATTCCCTTGATTTCATACGACCGTCGCAACCAGCCATAACAAAGAATTTCTTGATAGCTCCAGTTTTAACCGCATCAACAACCTTATCCGCCAATGCAAAAACCTGATTATGCGCAAAACCTCCTACAATGGTACCCGTTTCGATTTCATCTGGTGATGGGAGAGTTTTGGCAAGGGCAATGATTTCGGAAAAATCCTTTTTGCCATCTTTATCCAATGATATATGCTTGCATCCGGGGAATCCTGTAGAGCCTGTGGTGAAAATTCTGCTTCTGATTTCTTCACTTCTAGGCGGAACAATGCAGTTGGTGGTAAAGAGGATTGGGCCGTGGAAGGGTCCAAATTCATCCACCTGTTTCCACCAGGCATTTCCGTAGTTGCCTGCGAAGTTCTCATACTTCTTAAAAGCGGGGTAATAGTGAGCGGGAAGCATTTCGCTGTGGGTATATACATCCACACCGCTATCCTTGGTTTGCTCAAGCAGCTGCTCGAGATCGGTTAAATCATGACCCGAAATCAAAATAGCAGGATTCTTCCTAACACCAATGTTAACTTCGGTAATTTCGGGGTTACCATACCTTGATGTGTTCGCTTCATCCAAAAGAGCCATTGCTTTGACGCCATATTCACCCGTTTTAAGTGTAAGCGCCACAAGATCATCTGCTGAAAGTGAATCATCGAGTGTTGCGGCAAGAGCCTCATAAATAAAGGCACTTATGCCAAGATCCTCTTTTCCGATGTTTCTTGCATGCTCGGTGTAGGCAGCCATACCCTTGAGTCCGTAGATTATCATCTGCTGTAGGGAGCGTACATCCTCGTTCTCAGTCGCCAAAACGCCCACAGCAGTGGCTTTTTCCAGCATGGATTCTCTGGTGCTTACGGTAAAGGTTACTGCATCATGTACAGCTGCTGCATCAGTTGAGCTGCGGAGCTCGTCCCTGATTACAAGCATTCTATTAA
>CAZMCJ010000061.1:0-4645 GCA_964564795.1 uncultured Eubacteriales bacterium
CGAGAGAAATCCAAGTAAGCTTGCGGATTACATTGCATCTAGCTTGCCACTAAGGGTGGAGGATAAGCAGGTTATTTTGGAAACAATAAGCCCGCAAAAGCGAATAGAAAAGATGATATTTATCCTAAACCGTGAGGTTGAGATACTATCAATAGAAGCAATGATTGCAGAAAAAGCAAAAGAGCAAATTGACAAGAACCAAAAGGAATATGTGCTAAAGGAGCATCTAAAAGCAATACAAAACGAGCTTGGCGATAATGACGATATTGAGGCTGAGTGTGAAAAATACGAGATGAGAATTGCTACACTAAAGGTGGATGAAGAAGTTAGCGATAAGCTGTTTAAAGAGGTTAATCGCCTTAGAAAAACAAGTTCAAGCTCACCGGAGGGTGGAGTGATAAGGACATATTTGGACACCTGTTTGGCACTTCCATGGAACACAGAAACAAAGGACAGAGTAAGCCTTAAAAGGGCAAAAAAGATGCTAGACGATGACCACTACGGAATGGAAAAGGTTAAAGAGCATATTTTGGAGCTTTTAGCAGTGAGACAATTAAACGAGGATATGAAGGGGCAAATCATTTGCCTTGTGGGGCCTCCCGGTGTTGGTAAAACATCTATCGGAAAGTCCATTGCATCAGCATTAAACAGAAAATTTGCCCGCCTATCCCTGGGTGGAGTACGTGACGAGGCAGATATAAGAGGTCACCGCAAGACTTATATTGGGGCAATGCCGGGGCGCATTATTAATGCACTTAAACAAAGCGGCTCCAAAAACTGCGTGATGCTGTTTGACGAAGTGGATAAAATGGCAAATGACTTTAGGGGTGACCCTGCTGCCGCACTTTTGGAGGCTTTTGATAGCGAGCAAAATGGTGCATTTCGTGACCACTATATAGAGTTGCCGTTTGACCTCTCAAAAGTTTTGTTTATTGTAACAGCCAACACGTTAGATACAATCCCACGCCCATTATTAGATAGAATGGAAATAATTGAGCTTGGTAGCTACACAGTAGAAGAAAAGGTTAAAATTGCAAAAAACCACTTATTGCCAAAACAGCTTAAAAAGTTTGGGGTGGAAAAACGCAAATTTAGCATATCGGACGACACAATTAGTTATATAATAGAGGGCTACACTAGGGAGTCTGGAGTTAGAACACTGGAGCGTACGATTGAAAAAATCCTTAGGAAGTCTGTCGTTAAAATTGTGGAGGGTACAAATAAAATAACAATCACAAAGGAAAACGTAAGCAGTTATTTAGGAAGTGTCAAATTCCTAAAAGATGAGCTTGAAAAAACAGATGAAATTGGCATTGCTTGCGGTCTTGCATGGACTCAAGTTGGTGGGGATATTTTGCCGGTGGAGGTTAACATTGTTGACGGAACAGGTAAAATTGAATTAACAGGTAGCTTAGGCGACGTTATGAAGGAATCAGGCTATTCCGCAATCAGCTATATAAGGAGCAAGGCGAAGGAGCTAAACATCGATCCTAACTTCTACAAGGAAAAGAATATCCACGTTCACTTTCCACAAGGTGCAATACCAAAGGATGGTCCGTCTGCGGGTATAACAATGGCAACCGCCATAATCTCCGCCCTAAGTATGACACCTGTTAAGAATACCGTTGCAATGACAGGAGAAGTGACAATTCGGGGCAGAGTGCTGCCAATAGGCGGGCTAAAGGAAAAAACAATGGCGGCTTATAAGGCGGGAATAAAGACTATAATCATTCCAAAGGAAAACGAGCGTGACCTGGAGGAAGTGGATAAAAAGGTTAAGGAAAATGTTCAGTTTGTTGTTGCAAAAACAATGGAAGATGTTATTGGTGCAGCCCTTGTTGATGTTAAAAATATAACTGGATTTATGGCTAAGGAAAATGAAAACCGTATTGCAATAGAAAATGTTGGAGAGCCAATAAAAAGCATAATAAAACAGTAAGGAAAATAATATGAACTTAAATAATTCAGAACTTATAATATCCGCAGGTAACGTTTCACAAGTGCCTAAAAATCCAATACCCCACATTGTTATGCTGGGGCGGAGCAACGTTGGCAAGTCCTCCCTAATCAACAAGGTGCTAAACCGAAAAAGCCTGGCAAGAACAAGTGGCTCGCCCGGTAAAACCCAAACAATCAACTTCTACGAGATTGATAAAACTATGTATCTAGTGGATTTGCCGGGATACGGCTATGCAAAACGTGCTATAACAGACAGAGAACGATGGGGAAAACTTATCGAGGGATATTTAGCATCAGACGTTGATATGCGCCTGATGGTGCAATTAATCGATATAAGGCACAACCCAACTAAGGACGATGTTATTATGGTTAATTGGCTAAAGGAAATGCAAACGCCATTTATTATCGTTGCAACAAAGTGTGATAAAATATCCAAAAAACAGGCAAGCGAAAATGTTCAAAAAATCAGAGAATGCCTAGCGCTTGATGAAAGTGTTGAAATTATTCCTTTTTCTGCTGAAAAAGGTGACGGAAGGGAAGATTTTCTTAAAAAAATAAATAGCATATTATAAGGGGGAAAAGTATGAAGTATTTACGTTTTTTGCAAGATGAGAAGGAATTTTTTGGAGTAATTAAAGGGGATAAGGTGCAAAAAATATCAGGTGATATTTATGGTGATTTTGAAGTTACAGGGGAAACCTTGGATTTGGAGGGTCTAACCTTGCTTGCACCTTCAAAACCAACAAAGGTTGTGTGTGTTGGTAAGAACTACTATGACCACGCAAAGGAGATGAACAGCGAAGTTCCAAAAGAGCCTTGCCTATTCATTAAGCCAACAACGTCAATTTTAGACCCAAATGGAAACATTATCTATCCGGAAATTTCAAACAGAGTGGACTATGAGGGGGAACTTGCCCTTATAATTAAAAAGAAGTGCAAAAATGTATCCGAGTCGGAGGCGATGGACTACGTTTCCGGCTACACTTGCCTAAACGATGTAACCGCGCGTGACATTCAAGCAAGCGATGGGCAGTGGACAAGGGGAAAAGGGATTGACACGTTCTGTCCGTTTGGCCCTATTGTTACAGACGAGATAAACCCAAACAATGTTATGATTGAAACACGTTTGAACGGTGTTATAAAGCAAAAATCAAACACAAGCAACTTTATGTTTGACATTGCAACCGTTATTTCATTCGTTTCCAAGGCATTCACACTTTTGCCCGGAGATGTTATAACAACAGGCACCCCTGCTGGAATTGGACCGATGAATGTGGGGGACGTTGTTGAGGTTGAAATAGAAGGTATTGGAATACTAAAAAACACATTAACAAAATAGGAGAGAGAAGATGCTATCAAAATGTTTGGGAGTAAATGAAGAAAAAAACTTAACAATTGGCGATATGGATACCACCTGCCTTGCAAAGGAATATGGCACACCACTTTATGTAATGGATGAAAACTTGATTAGAGAGAATTGCAGAATTTATAAAAATGCACTTGACAAGTATTATGGTGGAAACGGTCTTGCGCTGTATGCAAGCAAGGCTTTTTCGTGTGTTGCGGTTTACAAAATTGTAATGGAGGAGGGTCTTGGGATTGATGTTGTTTCGGGTGGCGAGCTTTATACTGCACTAAAGGCGGATTTCCCGGTGGAAAAAATTTATTTCCATGGTAACAATAAAACAATTTCAGAGCTTCAAATGGCAATAAACGAAAATGTTGGCAGAATTGTTGTTGATAACACAGACGAACTTGCAGAGATTAGCCGTATTGCAGCGGAACAAAACAAAACCGTTAAAATCCTATTTAGGATAAAGCCTGGTGTTGATGCACATACACACGATTTTATACAAACAGGTCAGATTGATTCTAAGTTTGGTGTGGCGCTAGAAACTGGGGAGGCTATGGAATTTGCAAAACTTGCAATAGAAACAAAAAATGTTGAGCTAGTTGGTGTACATTGCCATATAGGTTCACAAATTTTTGATTTGGATCCGTTTGAGCTTTCCGCAAAACTTCTTGTTGATTTTATAGCAGACGTTAAACAAAATTTTGGTGTAGAGATGACGGAGCTTAACCTAGGCGGAGGATTTGGCATTAAGTACATAGAAAATGATGACCCTATTGAGTACGACAAATATATTGAAAGTGTATCTAAAGTAGTTTATAAAAAGTGTGAGGAACGTGGAATTAAAGCACCAAAAATACTTATGGAGCCAGGAAGAAGCGTTGTTGGTACGTCGGGGATTACCCTTTACACCGTTGGCAGCGTAAAAAACATACCAAACATAAGAACTTATGTTTCAGTTGATGGTGGAATGACGGATAACCCCCGCTATGCCCTTTACCAATCAGAGTACACTTTCCATGTTGCAAACAATATGGGTGCTGAGCGTAATAATCTTGTTACAATTGCTGGTAGATGCTGTGAGAGTGGGGATTTGTTGGGTAAGGACATTTACATTGAAGACGTTAAAAGAGGGGACATTTTAGCATCTCTTTCAACTGGTGCATACAATTACTCAATGGCGATGAACTATAACAGAATTCCAAAGCTACCTGTTGTTTTTGTAAAGGACGGAAAGAGCAGACTTGTTGTAAAACGTGAAAAATATGAAGATATTGTTAGGAATGATGTTCTATAAATAAAAAATTGTATGTAATAGGGGACCTGGTTCTGCAC
>CAZMCJ010000061.1:4655-7565 GCA_964564795.1 uncultured Eubacteriales bacterium
TAGCTAAAACCCTCTGCTTGCCATATACTTATGAAAAGCAAAGGGTTAAAAAAGGCGAACTTTTACCTTTGTTAAGCGGGGTAGAATGGGCTAATTTATTGAATTTAATTCCACAATGCCACATGAGAACGACATAATGAAACTTCTTGACACTATAGATGAGAGTACGCTAGTTTATGGCAGCGCTAATACTGTTATTAATAGAAATAATGAGCTTATTGTGTTTAATACTGATGGAATGGGTTTTGTTTTATCCCTTTCACAAAATGACGTGAACATTGCCTGCAAAAGCGTGGTTGTTCTGGGGGTGGCGGAAATTTTAACGAGAACACCCTTAGGTATATGTGCAAAAACGCTGATATAATAGTTAACTGTCCCCCACTTGGTATGGAAGGTGTGGGTGAGAATTTTACGGGATTTGGTTTTTTAGTGGATACAAATGACATTTTGTACGATACAATCTATAAGCCGTCAGAAACAACATTGCAAAAAGAGGGTAAAAGATTGGGGCTGAAATGTATTAATGGACTGCCACTTTTAGTGTGCCAGGGAATACTTGTATTCGAGCACATTACAAATAAAAAAATTGTAATGATATATACGAAGATACGCATAATTTGTTGAATATTACCAAAAAATAAGAGATATTTTTGGTTAAAAATTTTGTGCTTATAGTATATAATCATCTTATGTTATGGTGTATAATAGTAAGAGTACGTTTAAAATTTAACAATGATAAATATTTAAGGAGTGAATCAAATGTATAAAATAATTAAGAAAAGGTTTCTTAATGAACAGGTTGTTCTTAATGAAATTTTAGCACCTAGAATTGCAAAGAAATGTGCAGCAGGGCAATTCATTATGATTAAACCAAACGAAGAAGGGGAAAGAATTCCGCTAACAGTTGCAGATTTTGATAGGGAAGCGGGAACGGTCACAATAATCTACCAAATCGTTGGCAAAACAACTCAAGTTTTGTCTGAGTTAAATGAGGGGGATAGTGTTTCTGATTTTGTTGGACCTTTGGGCGTTGCATCACACTTCGATGGAATGAAAAGGGTTGCAGTTGTTGGTGGTGGACTTGGTTGTGCTATTGCATACCCACAAGCAAAGGCTTTGCACGAAATGGGTGTGACTGTTGACATCATCGCCGGATTTAGAAATAAGGACCTTATAATCCTAGAGGATGAAATGAAAAATGCAAGCACAAACCTATATGTAAAGACAGATGACGGATCTAATGGTAGTAAGGGATTTGTTACAGATGCACTTAAAGAGCAAATTGAAAAGGGTGTTGAGTATGACACAGTTATTGCAATCGGACCACTTATTATGATGAAATTTGTTTGCAAATTGACTAAGGAATACGGCATAAAAACAATTGTTAGTATGAACCCAATTATGATTGATGGAACAGGAATGTGTGGCGGTTGCAGACTAACAGTTGGCGGAGAAACAAAGTTCGCTTGTGTTGATGGACCTGACTTTGATGGTCACTTGGTTGATTTCGATGAGGTTATTAGACGCTCCACAATGTACAAGCCACAAGAGGTCAAAGCATTGGAAGAGCACAAGTGCCGCATGGATAAAATGGCAGACGAAATATCTAAATAGTAAAGGAAAAGGTGATTAAAATGGCTAATATGTCTTTAAATAAAGTTCCTATGCCGGAACAAGATCCAAACATAAGAAATCGCAATTTTGAAGAAGTAACACTGGGTTATACTCCGGAAATGGCTATTGAGGAGGCGACACGTTGCCTTAACTGCAAGCATAAGCCTTGTATTTCTGGTTGCCCTGTTAATGTTAAAATACCTGAGTTTGTAATGCTTATTGCAGAGGGCAAATTCAAGGAGGCTTACCTAAAAATTAAAGAGACAAACTCCCTTCCGGCAGTTTGTGGACGAGTTTGCCCGCAAGAAACACAATGTGAAGGTAAATGTGTTAGAGGCCTTAAGGGCGAGCCGGTTGCTATTGGCCGTCTAGAGCGTTTCGCAGCTGACTGGTATATGCAAAACTGCGAAGAAAAAGATATTAGACCGACTCCAAATGGACACAAGGTTGCTGTTGTTGGTGCAGGACCTGCGGGATTAACTTGTGCGGGTGACCTAGCAAAGATGGGCTATGAAGTTACTATTTTTGAGGCATTCCACGTTGCAGGTGGAGTGTTGATGTATGGTATTCCAGAATTTAGACTTCCAAAGGCGCTGGTTCAAGCAGAAATTGCAAAGCTTTACGATCTAGGTGTTACAA
Organism: uncultured Eubacteriales bacterium; assembly: GCA_964564795.1. Taxonomy (GTDB): domain Bacteria; phylum Bacillota; class Clostridia; order Oscillospirales; family RGIG577; genus CAZMCJ01. Next base: position 6,909 of record CAZMCJ010000061.1, read on the forward strand.
TAGAGAGGAATATGGTTGCGGGTAAGGTTGTTTCCGTTGACGAGCTTTTTGAAGAAGGATTTGAGTCTGTATTTATTGGAACAGGCGCAGGTCTTCCATCATTTATGAAAATTCCTGGTGAGAACCTAAACGCAGTATTCTCTGCTAATGAGTTCCTAACAAGAATGAACCTTATGAAGGCGTATAGAGAAGATTATGACACACCAATCAAGCAAAGCAAGAATGTTGCTGTTGTTGGTGGAGGAAACGTTGCTATGGATGCTGCTCGTAGCGCTAAACGCCTTGGTGCGGAAAATGTTTACATAGTTTACCGTCGTAGTGAGAAGGAGCTTCCAGCACGTTTAGAGGAAGTTCACCACGCTAAGGAAGAGGGAATTATTTTTAAGCTGCTTTGCAATCCAACAGAAATTTTGGGTGATGAAAACGGATGGGTAAGTGGTATTAAATGTGTGGAGATGGAGCTTGGGGAGCCAGATGCATCGGGCAGAAGAAGACCAATAGAAAAAGCTGATAGCGAGTTCATTTTGGACGTTGATTGCGTTATTATGTCTATCGGAACATCACCAAACCCGCTTATTAAAAACACAACTAAAGGACTAGAAACAAACAAATGGGGCTGTATTGTTGCTGATGAAGCAACAGGACTAACATCTAAAG
>CAZMCJ010000062.1:0-7519 GCA_964564795.1 uncultured Eubacteriales bacterium
ATAGTAGGCGCAGCAGCTTCTCCCGCACAATTTCCTCCACAATCTGGCGTTCGGTGCGGTCGGTGAATGTGTCCTCGTCGAAAAGTGCCTCGCCCTCGGGCAGCATTTTTTCCAACTCCTTCATAAGTGCGTCCACACCCTTGCCCTTTTGGGCAGAAATTGGGATAATAGCATCAAAGTTGTGAAGTTTACTAACCGTTTCAATTATTGGCAGAACGCTCTCCATCGCAACTGTGTCCACCTTGTTTATTGCAAGTATTGCGGGAGTACCGCTCTTTGCAATCTTCTCTATAATTTCTATCTCTGTTTTGGAGATTATGTTTTTCGGCTCAATTAGCATAACAATAACATCGGTACCAAATATTGATTTGTTAATTGCGGACACCATACTTTGCCCCAATTTTGTTTTTGGGTTATGGAATCCGGGCGTGTCCAAAAATATCATCTGGCAATCGTCTGTGTTGTGTATTGCCATAATTTTTGTGCGGGTGGTCTGTGGCTTTGACGAAACTATTGCAAGCTTTTGCCCCAAAATTTTGTTAAGCAGTGTTGATTTGCCCACGTTTGCCTTGCCAACGATTGTAATAAATCCTGATTTTTTTATGTTCATTATTTTCTCCTAATTCTTACTTCCTCAACTATCAAAAAGCTTATGATAAAGGATATCACAAGCAATATAATCATATATGGTTTACCCAAAAAATACTCGGCGATTTGAATAAGGGTATCCACCCTAAAAAACAGCATACCCCCCACAAAAGCAGAAAAAACCGCTGCAAGAAAAACCGCACCCGCCGCCATATCCTTTGCTTTTTTCGCCATTATGTGGTATCCCTCAAACTCACTATTTACCACTTCCTCAATTGCTGTGTTAAAAATCTCCGCCGTCATCACCAGTGCAAAGCATAAAAAGAGTATACCATACTCGGTGACCTTGAAATTATAAAAGGTGGAAAAAAGCAGAACATAACACATCACGCAAAAGTGAATTCTAAAATTTCGCTCGTTTTTAAAGACAATTTTTATGCCATTTACTGCGTTTTTAAATGATCTTATAAGGCTCATCTTGTTTTACCTCTCAATCCCCAAAAGGCTCATTATTTGCTCCTCTTTCTCCCTCATTTGTGCTTTTTCTTCCTCAACCATATGGTCGTACCCAAACAGATGGTACATAGAGTGGACGGTTAGGTAAGCAAGCTCACGCTCTAGGCTGTGGCCAAATTCCAACGCTTGCTCCTGAGCCTTTTCTGCGGAAATAAGTATGTCCCCAAGCATTGCGCACCCATCTTCCACGTCCCCTTTTCTAACTATCATTTTTTTCTCCCTTGTAAAGTTAAACTGGGGGAAGGATAGGACGTCGGTCGGGGTGTCCTTGCCCCTGAACTCAGAGTTGACCTCTTTAATTTTTTTGTTGCATGTAAATGTTAATGCTACCTCGGCACCAAAGGGTGGACGCTCAACCTCCAGCACTTTTCTTATAACCCTTTTGCACACATTTACCATTCTATGGCTTAAAATAACCTTTTTTTGTTGATTTAAAACTTCTATTTTGTCCTTCATTCTTCTTCTCGTTACTTTCCTCGTATTTTTCGTATTTCTCGTATGCTTTTATAATGCGCTGAACCATTTCGTGGCGCACCACGTCTTTTTCGGTGAAGAAGCAGGTTGAAATCCCCTCTACACCGTTTAGCACCTTTATTGCCTCTTTAAGTCCCGATTTTTTATCGGGCGGCAAATCTATTTGGGTTATGTCCCCCGTTATTACCATTTTGGAGTTAAATCCCAAACGTGTCAGGAACATCTTCATCTGCTCTTTTGTGGTGTTTTGCGCCTCGTCCAATATAATAAAGCTATCATCTAGCGTTCTGCCACGCATATAGGCAAGGGGGGCAACCTCAATATTGCCCTTTTCTAAATGCTTTTGGTAAGTTTCTGCCCCAAACATATCAAAAAGTGCATCGTACAGTGGGCGCAGATATGGGTCAACCTTGCTTTGCAAATCGCCCGGTAAAAAGCCCAAACGCTCCCCCGCCTCCACCGCCGGTCGTGTTAGGATTATGCGGCTAACATCTTTTTTAATAAATGCCTGCACCGCCATTGCAACCGCAAGATATGTTTTGCCCGTTCCCGCAGGGCCAACCCCCATAACTATTGTGGACTCCTTCATTGCGTCCACATAGTTTTTTTGCCCAACCGTTTTCGGCTTTATCGCCTTACCACGTGCGGTAACGCAGATGCTATTGCCAATCAGGCTCACAATGTCGCCATCTCCACCCTCTCTAACCAGGGTTATGCAATATTTAACACTTTGGGGGGTTATCGTCTCCCCCTTTTGTGCAAGCTTTGCAATGTTTTCCAAAACCTTGGAGGCAAGGAACGTTTCCTCGCTCTCGCCACTTACCTTCAGCTCACCGTCCTTGTTTACAATGCTAACGGCGAACTCCTTTTCAACAATTCTAATATTTTCGTCAAATGCACCCACCAGGTTTACCATAACCTCGTCAGATGTGACCTTAACCCTTGCTTCACTCATTCTTTTTCCACTCCACTATTATTTCTCGCTCCTCGGCGATATTTTCCTTACAAGTATAGTTTACGGTTATCAAAACGTCCGCCCCCAAATTCTCGGTTTGAACGTCTTTTTTAATAATTTCCTTACCTTGCAACTCTTTTTCAAACCCATCGCAAGCTGTTGCCACAAGCTCATCAATTGTGCGCTCATACGGCACCTCTATAACCTCGTAAAAGGTTTGTGTTTTTATTTTAATTGGCAGGTCTTTGCCCAAAATCTGCGCAGACTGCTCCTTTATAATATTATCATATTTGACATAGGGAATACTACTGTTTTTAAATAAATTTATTGGAAAAGAGAATAAAGTTGCTGTTTCCCTAACTATTTGCTCCCCTGTGCGCTGCATTCTTACACCAATTATTGGTAGAACAATGTTTTTTTTATAGTAGGTTTCTGCTATTATTTCCCCACGACTTTGCAGGTATCGCACGCTACTGTTTGCCATTGCCTGCACACCGCTTATAAGGATATCCCCTTTTAACACACCCTCCCCCACCTTTTTGGCAGTCACACCCTCCCGCACCGTCATCTCCAGAATTTGACCGTTTTCCTTTGCAACAATATTTGATGGGATGCCTGTTCTAAAAAAGTCGGGCTTTTTATCCCGCTCTTGCAAGGTGACGGTCACCCTCACCCCCTCTTTGGTAATGGCGCAGTGGGAGATATCCAGTAGCTCAATTATCACCTTACTCTCCACAAAATCAGTGTTCACTCTGTTAAAAAAGCAGCCTACATACAGGTCATTTTCCTGCAAAACGCTAAGCACCTCTTCTTCTTCCACGCCCCCACCTACCACGTCAATAGTCCACACCATTTGGGATAGCATAAAAATGCTCGCCAGAAAAAGCCCCCCAAAAATAGGAAACGCAATGCGCTTTTGGTTGCGCTTTATAAAAAAACAAAGCCCTTTGCGCTCCAAAACATCAATCTCGCAGTGAATTTTTTCCCCCAGATCCTTACACTTTTTTTCATTTTTGCCCATTGTGCAAAAGGTAACCTCACCACCCTTTTTGGGGGAAATATCGTAAACGTCCACCCCATTTTTAAGGCAGAGGTTCAAAAAACCTTCTGCATAACCACTCTTAATCTTGATTTTTATGTATCCAAATAAAAGCCTTAATAGCTCTAAAATCATCTAACCACCCCCATACTTTTAACAAAATTCCACATTTGTTATTTCGCCCGCAACAACAATTGCCCCCTTGTTTAACTTTTTAAGGAACAGGTTTACCCCCTCCACCTTTACGTCAACCGTTGCCCCTTTAACCCGTATTTGCTCGCTGCCATACTCAATTATCCCTTTATGGTTTTCTATTAAAACCTCACGGTTGCCCGTTAACTCCACATAAGGTAGGTTGTATAGCGCAGCAAGTGGCATATCCAGTTTTTTATTAATAGCCTCTTTTATTATGTTTGCCATATCTCTCTCCTTGTACTATTTTTACACCTATTTTAATATAATTCTATGAGGTGATTTAATTGAATAGTATACAAAAACAAAATGGAAATTTTTTACTTTACGTGACCATTATTCTTCTTTTGGTTTCGATGCTTGTTTTTCCAACCGAGGTGGCAAAGGGTGGACTTGCCTCCCTTCGGCTGTGCGTGGCAACCGTTATCCCTACCATTTTTCCCTTTTTGGTGGCAAGCTATATGTTTACCCACTCAAACCTTGCAAAAAAGGTATCGGAGCTTTTTGCCCCATTTTTACGCTTTGTTTTTAAGCTTCCCCCCATTTGCTCAATCCCTTTTATTTTGGGTATTATAAGCGGATACCCGGTTGGCGGCAGTGTTAACTACTCGCTAATGGAGGAGGGCAAGCTATCCAAGCAGGTGAGCGAGCGACTTATGCCCTTTTGCAACAATGCAGGCCCCACTTTTATAATTGGCGGGGTGGGAAGTGTGATGCTGGGCAACCCTGAAATGGGGTTTTTGCTTTATTTTGTGCATATAATCTCCGCATTGCTTTGTGCGTTCATTTATTTTTCGCTGTTTCCCTGCAAGAATAAGGAGAGCTTTTTGCTCCCCCCACAAAAGGAAAAGAGCTTCTCCCTCCTACTTACAAACGGAGTGAAAAGCTCTGTAATTACAATACTTAACATATGCGGTTTTATTCTATTTTTTGGGGTGGTTATAGAAATCCTAAAGGCATCAATGATCATATCCGACATTGCAAGATTTGTGTGCGTGATTATGCCCTTTCTTGACTTTGATGTTGTTTACCCAATGCTAATTGGCATAATCGAGATGACAACGGGGGTTAATGAGTGTGTTATGTTGCTACCCCTACCCATTGCCCTTATTATAATAGAAATGCTAATTTCCTTCGGTGGTTTTTCTGTTTATTTCCAAGTTAGCTCCCTTATAAATAGGGAGGATTTCTCCCTTGCCCCATACTTTTTTGGCAAGGTGGCTACCTCCCTTTTAAGTGGCGTTATAATGTTTATATTCCTCCATTTTACCGGGTTTAGTGCCCCTGTTTTTGCTAGGGCTAACATTAATCCATCAGTTTTTGACCACCCATACCAAATGCTTTTCTCCTATATGGGGGTGTTTTTTGTGTTTGCACTTTTTGTGTTTGTGCCCCTTTTTGTGTGCGACTGCATAGAGTTTGGAAAATGTAAGCGCCCTTGCTCACGAAAATAGCTTTCCGTAAGCTTCTGCAATCCTAAATTTATAGTTTGTTTCCCCTTCGGTTATAACCTTAATGGTTTTTTTGTCAACGTTGTAGGAAAGCATAATCTCCTCCGTTTGCACCTTTGTCGCCTCGCTTGTGCATAGCGGTGGGAACATCACGCACCACCAATTGTTGCCAACACCCTTGCCAAGGGAGATTGTAAGGGATTCGTACCGCCCCGCAGGCAAGGAAAATTCCCCATACTCACGCAAGTTAAAGTGGGTTTTCTTTAACGATACATCTGCCTTATAATTAAGCCCCAGCTTTCTAATCTCCCCTTCGCACAGCGCTTTTATAAAGCCCTTGTTTTCAATTATGTTTTGGCGGGCTTCATCTATGGTATTGCCCACAAAGATTTTTTCACTGTTATCCAAAATCGCCTTTTTAACAACCATTTTGGTAAACTGGTCATCAAAGGTGTTGCTATTTGCCAAGATGTGCAGGCGGATTACCTCCCCCGAAATGTCGTTACTCACACCTTTTGCATAAGATGAAAGGAAAAGGCTTCCAAGCAAGATCACGATTAATAACGGCTTTATGTATTTTCTCATATTAATATCCCCCAACATTTTTTTGTAAATGTATTATGGGCATAAAAAAAGAAGGCTAAACCTTCTTTTTTAATTTTTCGGCGAACACGTCGCTGCATTCAATTTTAAGTGTATCGGTATAGTCGCCCTCAATATGTGCATAAACCACGTAATACTCCTTTGGGAACATGGTTTTGCAGTAGTTAAAGACGTGGCTACGCTCCTTAATTTTTTTGTAAGACTCACCCTTTTTGGTAACGCTTAAAATAAGCTCCACGGGTATTTGCGCCGCTGTTGTTTGCCTTTTACCCATAACTTTAAAAACATTTAGGTACTTACCCTTAATTTCGTACACGTAGTCCGTCATATAAAACCTGATATATATGTAAAGAGCATAGCAAAGCGCACAAAGCACTAAAAGCTGGAACAACCATGGCACGAATGTGGAAGTTACGCTAACATAAGAAAAAACGACCATTAACAGTCCGCACAGTATAATAATTTTGCCCTTGTTATTCCTTTTTTCCGTTGCCTTTTCAATCATTTTTCCACCTTTGTCAACCTTTTTTTATCTTTTGCATATAATCCTATATACCCTTTTTATCATACTACAAAGTATTATCTAAGTCAACTTTGAATAGATTAATACTACATTAAAAACAGGAGGAGAAATATGGAAATAAACAAAGAAGTGCTAGACACCCTGCTATCTTCGGGCAAAGGCAAGGAGATTGCCAACACGCTTATGAATTTAGACCCCAAAACCAAAGAAAAGCTGATGAATATGGCGCAAAAGCTTGACCAAAACAAGGTTAACTCAATGATTAACGACCCAAATATGCTAAAATCCGCACTAAAAAACGATGAACTGATGGAAAAGCTAAAAAATATGCTAAAGGGCTGATTTTAAATGGAAGATATTGCACAAAAGGTTAATGATTTTCTTTCATCTCCCGATGCGTTTGCTAAAATCCAAGAAACGCTAAACGCCCTTAACTTAGGGGGAAAGGTGGAAGAATCCCCCACCAACAACAATAGTGGTGGCGAACAGAAAAATGATGGTTTTGATATTTCCTCCCTTTTAAGCCAAGTTAATTTGGAAGATTTAGGGGGGCTGAAAAACCTGATATCCTCCTTCAGCGGAGAGGAAAACGATAAAAAGGTGGCACTTTTGCTTGCGCTAAAGCCCTATCTTAGCGATAAGCGTATCGACAAGGTTGATATGGCAATAAAGCTGCTTAAATTTTCAAAGCTTACCCCACTCCTTAAAGATTTGCTCTAATTTTCGGACGAAAAAAGGTGGTGAAAAACTGTGGCAGAGCACAACCTAGGCAACCCATTAATTTTAAGCTCGCTTGATTCCTGCGAAATACTTACACCAGAAAAAACCCGCACCAGAGAAAGAGGGGAACGGTTAAACCGCCCGCTTAATGTTGCACGAAAACCCACCAAGCCAAGAACAGAGCATGCCAAAATTGTGGAGGATAACTTTCCTCCCGGATCACAAATTGCAGGCAAAAAAAAATTCTCCTTCAAGGGGGTGCTAGACTCTGCCACCGGGGGTGCGGAAAAGCTTAAGGAAGTTTCTATTGGCGGTTTTTCGCTAAAGGATATCAAGATGGACGATATTATTTTGGTTGCGCTCGTTATAATAATGTTAAATGAAAAAGACAAAGAATATGACATACTTCTTATCCTTGCTTACTTATTTATTGTTGGTTTTTTGGATTAGGACGATTG
>CAZMCJ010000063.1:0-5016 GCA_964564795.1 uncultured Eubacteriales bacterium
AACGGGATCGTACCCTAGTTGGAGAGCAACGGGCAAAAATATTGGTGTGAATATATAGAAGGCAGAAGCGCCGTCTAGCACACAACCTGCAAGCAGAAGCACAACGTTTACAATCATAAGGAATATAACAACATTACCATTTGCAATGTTTGCAATTATACCGCTTAATAATCCCGCAATTCCCTCAACTGTGATAACCCAGGCAAATAAGCTTGCCGTTGCAATAATTAACATAACAACAGCTGTTTGGCTTGCAGAATCCACAAGGATTTGGTAGAACTCTTTAACCTTAATAGATTTATAAATGAAGATACCAACAACAAGACCATAAACTGCGGAAACGGCAGCGGCTTCAGTTGGGGTGAAAATCCCACCGTAAATCCCGCCTAGGATAATAACAGGCATCATAAGCCCCCAAAAGGCATCTTTAAATGCAAACCATTTTTCTTTAAGTGTAGCTTTTGGTAGCAGGTTTAAATCTTGCTTGCGTGTTGTCCACACAGCAACGATAACAAGACCAATACCCATTAGAATTCCCGGAATAACACCAGCCATAAATAGCTTGCCTATTGATGCACTGGAAACAGAACCGTAAATAACAAAGGAAACAGAAGGGGGAATGATAACACCAATCGCTCCGGCGGTTGCCATAAGTGCGGCGGAGAATGCGGGTCTATAACCAGCCTTAACCATTGCGGGGACAACAATCATACCAAGCGCAGCAACGGTAGCAGGACCAGAGCCTGAGATTGCAGCAAAGAAGCACGAAACCATAACGCACACCATGGCAAGACCACCTTTTTTGTGTCCAACTATCGTTTCAGCCATCCTAATTAGCTTAAGGGAAATTCCTGTTTTTTCCATAATATTGCCGGCAAGGATAAAGAAGGGGATAGCGAGTAAAACAAATTTGCTGGTTGCGGCAAAAACATTGGAGGGAATCATATCCATTCCAAGGCCGCTAACATAAAGGGCAATTGCGCTTGCGATACCAAGGCAAGTTGCGATAGGAACATTAAAAAGCAGTAAAAATGCAAATCTACCTAATGAAATACCAGCAACCTTCTTGTTTTCCTCCTTTATCATAAGCTCTTTTATGCAGTATTCAGCAAAACGGTATCTAAGCACTGCGCCACCTAGTGGGATAAATGAACCAAATATCCACTCGGGAAGTTGTAATCCTGATGTTAAGAGACCCATTGTATACTCTTGGTAAACCATTATAGCACCATAAAAAACAAGAATTAAGCAAAAAATAAAGGATAAAAGGGCACCAAAGAAGGTAAAATATTTTCTGGTTTTATATGGGAATAAATCTGTTACAACGTTAAGCCCCAAGTGCGCTCCCCTCTTTGCTGCAATTGCAGCACCCAGTAAGCTAAGTAAAACGAAAAAACAGGTTGTAAGTTCGTCAGTTATGGAAAGGGATTGGCTAAAGCAATATCTAAAAACAACGTTTATAAACGTAAGTAGTGTCATAAACAACATAATAGCCGCAGCTAGTACTTCTTCAAAATTCTTTAATAATTTTTTCACAATATAGCTCCTTTGTTAGAATTTGTTTTAATATTTATAATATTAATTGAAATTAATTTCAAAAGTAATTTTTAATCAGCCCCACCTTTAATTGTATTTATAAAGAGGGGCTGATAGAGTTTAGATTTTTGCAGCCTATTTCAAGCCAAAAGCCACACACGCTTCATTGCCATATTTTGTCATAAGCATTTCTTGAACAGGTCTAACAACATCTTTAAATGCTCCTAGCTGCTCAGGAGTAAGCTCTGTAATTTGTATGCCGTGTTTTTCAACATATTCTTTTTTAATTTCTTTCTCTTTTTCCACAACATAGTTGTTACCAAAGGTACTAGAATTTTTTGCTTCTTCCTTCAAAAGTGTTTGTGTTGCTTCGTCAAGCTTTAGGAAGTTTGCCTTGTTTGCAACTATGTTAAAAGCGTCATACATATAATTCCACTCTGTTACATATTTTTGTACTTCATAAATCTTGTTGGAATATTGTGTCGCGTATCCATTTTCTTGACCGTCCAATGTTCCTTGCTGAAGTGCAGTGAAAACCTCGCTCCAGCTCATTGCAACCGGGTCAGCTTTAAGAATTTTAAATGTTTCAACATAAGCCTCGCCACCGGGAACACGAATTTTTAATCCGCTAACATCAGCAGGAGTTACAACTGCACGCTTGCTGTTAGATATTTGGCGCAAGCCGTTGTGGAAGCTGCCGAGAAATAAAATTCCCTTGGCATCAAGTAGTTTTGCGATGTACTCGCCGCCTTTTCCGGCAAAAGCCTCAGCCGCTTGGTCGTAGTTGTCAAAAATAAAAGGCATATTTGCAATTTGGATTTTTGAATCAAGGTTGCCCAAAACTCCATTTGAATACATTCCCATATCGGTTGTGCCTTGTGCTAACATTTCAATACCTTTTGATTGATTTCCACCTGCTAGTTGGTCGTTAGGAAAAACTTTAATGTCCACTGCATTACTTGTTTTTTCTGCAATTTTTTTTGAATAATCATTACCAACTGTGGTACAAGTTGCAATATCCGTTCCGTTAGTTGTAAGCTTTAGCTTAGAAGCCTTATAGGTTACACTGTTTGGTGTAGTAGCCCCCGGAGCTGGTGATGGAGCGGGAGTTGGAGAGGGTTTGCTAGAGCAACCAGCAAAAGTACCAAGGACAACTGTTAATGCAAGTAAAGCTGAAATAATGCGTTTTTTCATTTTTATTCCTCCTATAAATTTGTTTTGTAAAATAAATTCCTTGTTGAATTAATAATAGTGAAAAATATTTCTAATGTCAATTAAAAAAAACAAATAGTTTTTTTTCTATGTTTTACACAATGTATACAAGTTTTTTTGTGGCTTTTAGCTAGTAAAATATTCCATTCTTGCTAACACTGATTTTTGAAGTCATTTCCAATGAAAATATGGTGACCACTAAACTTGCCATTCACGTTGTCTTTAACAAACTTTGCTGCATCAATTAATTTTTGTGAATCTATCCCTGTTTCATACCCCATATTGTTTAGCATATACACAAAATCCTCGCTGGAGGTATTGCCGCTTGCACCTGGGGCAAAGGGGCAGCCACCTAATCCGCCAATGGCAACATCAATGTTTTTAATGCCACATTTTACAGCGGTAAGAGAGTTTATAATTCCCATGTTTCGGGTATCATGTATATGCACTGAAAATTCATAATGTGAAAAATCATTCAATATGTTATTTAAATAACTATCTATTAAATCAGGGGTTGCAATTCCTATCGTGTCGCAAAGATTAAATTTCTTAATGCCAAGAGAGGCACCACGCTTTATGTAGTCACTTACCATATTGTAGGGAATTGCGCCCTCGAACGGGCAACCAAAAGCAACAGCGCAATCAAGTGTAACATTAAGGTCGGGCAAGGTTGTAACAATTTTTTCAAGCTCGTCAAAGGACTCATTTATAGTGCGCTTAACGTTTGCCATATTATGGCTTTGGCTAACAGACGTGACGAAGCTAATATTTTTTATACCACACTCAAGTGCGCGTTGTGCTCCAAAAACATTTGGTACAAGTGCATAAATATATAAATTGCTGTATTTTTCCACTGCATATTTTGCAATCTCCATTGCGTCGCTCATCTGCGGAACTGCCTTTGGGCTAACAAAGGATGTAACCTGAATTTTTGAAACTCCTGCCGCTGCTATCCTATCAATTGTTTCTCGCTTGATTTCAGTTGGTATAAAATCGTGAACGCTTTGGAAACCATCGCGTGGGCCAATCTCGTTAATAAAAACCTTCTTGTGCATTTTTTCTCCTTATATTAGTATAAATTTTTGTAAACATCTAAAAGCTCCTCCTTGGCAAGTGGGGTATAGTTGTTAACAAGCAGTCGTTGCTGGCTTTCAAAAACCATATCAACATAATCCATAAGCTCCGATTCCACAACTCCATACTCCTTAAGGTGTTTTTGTGGAATAATTTGGTTAAGAAGTTTCTCTAGCTCCATAAAAGCGGTCTTGTCATCGCATTGCAAATTTAGGCACGATTTTATAATTGTTGCCACATCACAAATAATTCCGTTTGGCTGTTTCTCCAAATATTTTTTGAAAACACCCATAAGAAATACATAATTAGCCTCGCCATGTGGGATGTGGTGCTTGCCGCCAAAGTGCATAGCGCAAGCGTGAACAGCGCCACAAACGGTGTTTGCAAGTGCAATTCCCGCATAGTTGCTGGCGCGAAGGACGTTGTAGATGCAGCTATCTAAATATTCTTTACCGTTTTTTATGATTGACATATACTCCTTCAATATAATCTCTATTGCCATTTTAGAGAAAACGCGGTCGAGTGTTGTAGCGGTTGGTGCAACAAAAATTTCTAAAGCGTGGATAAGGGCGTCGATTGAACTGTAAGCAAAAATTGGGTAGGGCAGACCCTTTATAAGCTCCTCAATAAGGATAACGCTACTTGCAAAGTTGCCATCAATGCGTTTGCCAATCTTAACTTTGCGCTTGGTCATATCAACAACGGAAACGCAGGTCATCTCCGCCCCTGTTCCGCACGTGGTCGGAATTAAAATTAAATCCTTATCCTTAAATAGTGGGGAGGTTTCGTAAAAGATATCATCAACATCGCAAACATCACGAAGAACAAGCAGCTTGGATATATCCAAAACTGTGCCACCACCAATACCGATAATGCGCTTTATGTAAAGCTTTTGGGTAGCTATTAATATTTTATTCACCATAATATCGCTTGGCTCCCCTACTCCAAAATCCTCCTGAATAAGGAATTTGCACTTTAAGTTGGCATTTTTAAAATGGGTTTCGTAAATAAAGCGATGGGTGAATATTAGGTCGCTCTCGGATATGTTAAACTCGTTTGTAAAATCGCTGAATTTTTGCATCTCAAAAATTTGTGAACGCATTGAAAAACCTTTCATAAATATTACCTCCTAAAATTTAATATGTGTAAGTAGGTCTCCGTAAATTTGCTCATCACTTGCTGGTTTGCGGTTGA
>CAZMCJ010000063.1:5026-7388 GCA_964564795.1 uncultured Eubacteriales bacterium
TGTTGTGTAATGTTTTCCGAAACAATGTTGCCACCCCATGTGCCACAGCCAAGAGAGAAGGTGTTGGCAAGCCCGTTATACCAGTTGCCGGCGTTTGCACCGCCGTGTGGCTGGCGGACAATAACCTTGGTTGTGTATGTTTTCTCGGATAGCTCCATAATGTGCGCATTGTTGTTGGAATGTATTCCGCAAGAATGTCCATAGCCGGAAAAACGAGTGATTGCGTTAACCTTGTCAATTGCCTCGTCAAAAGAAGAATACTTGTAAAGGGTTAAAACAAGTGAAAGCTTCTCACTCGAGAATGGGTATCCACTTCCAATCCCATCTTCCTCCACACATATAAACTTAGTGCCGTTTGGAATATCAATTTCGGCTAGATTTGCAATTGTTTCGATTGGTTTTCCAACAATTTCTCTGCTTATGTGACCATCAACCCACATAACTTGTTGCAAGCGTGATTTTTCCTCCCCATTTGCTATGTATGCACCATTTTTAATAAGCAGATTAAGCATATTATCATATATGGTGTCATTAATAATAAGGGAGTTTTCAGCAGAGCAACCAGAAGCGTTGTCACCTGTTTTGCCTATTGAAATTTTCTCTGCTGCCTCCTCAAGGTCTGCACTTTCGTCAATAACAACAGGTGCATTGCCGGCTCCCACACCGTAGCTAGGCTTTCCTGATGAGTAAGCCGCCTTTACCATATCACCGCTTCCGGTTGCCATTGTTATGTCGCACATTCTCATCAGCTCAAAGGAAATTTCCTTGGAGGGAGCATCAATGCAGATAAATAAGTCCTTTGGCGCACCGTTTTTCTCCAAAATATCTCGCATCATAGAAACAACAAGGCTTGTGGTTTTTTTGCTTGCAGGGTGGGGGGCGAAGATTACACTATTGCGACCCCTTAGCCCCAAAACACCCTTGAAAAGTGGTGTTGCCTCGGGGTTGGTGCTTGGGATTAGGGCGGCGATAACACCAATTGGCTTTGCAATCTTTGTAATGCCTATTTGAGGATTTTCCTCGATAATCCCTACCGTTTTGGTGGGAAGAATATCGTATAAAATAGCGGGCATTTTTGCCACCATTTTGCTTATCTTGGATGGCACGTTGCCAATATTTGTTTCTGAAACGGTAAATTCTGCCACCATTTTTGCAACGTCAGGGCGGGAGAATTTGTAAACAATTGCGGCAGCCAGCTCGTCAACTCGGCGTTGGGAGTATCCCTCCACCTCCTTTTGTGCAAGGCTGGAGCGGTTAATAAGTTCGCTAACATATTGCTCGGATGTAGCCATAAATAAATCAATCCTTCCCATTAAATTTGTTGTTTCAGTGTGTTTACTATGCGAATTCGGTGCCATTGGGCAATTTGCTGCGCCTTTTCCTTTTCGCCATTTTTTATGGCAAGGAGCATGTCCTTGTGGTTTTGGTTAGATAGCTCCCGGTCGAAGTTGCCCGTTACTACAAACCACAAAACTTGATTTATCTTCCACTTGTATTGCTTGTATGTTTCAAGGATTATGGTGTTGCCACATTTTTCGCAAAGAATTAAGTGGAACTTTTCGTCCTCATCTGCCCAAAGCTTGGGGTTTTCACATTGAGTATGGGTGTCCATATTATAGATGCAATCAACAAGCTCGGATAAAAAGGATTTTTCAATTTCCCCTTTTTCAATCTGCTCAGCAAGAAGGTATGCGCACATTCCGGCTGTGGCGGAGATAAGCTCGTACGCCATCACAACGTCTTGCTTGGTGAAGCGTTTTATAAAGGAGCCTTTGTTGGGGATGGTTTCAATTAACCCCTCTTGCTGGATTTTTCGCATAGCTTCTCGAACGGGTGTTCGGCTCATATTAAGCATCTGCGCCAACGTTCCTTCCACAATTTGCTCCCCTGGTAGCAAATCCTTGCTCACAATCATTTGTTTTATCGCATCGTATGCTATGAGTGAGTTTGCTGTTTTTTTATTAGGTTGGTGCATAAAAAACCTCCTAGAACAATATTGTATACAATGCTATTTGTACTTAGTATATTTACTAGAGATGTTTTTTACAATATACAATTTATATGAAAAAACGTGTGAGTTTTTTAAAAAAGAACAATAAGATGGAAGAAGTGCTGAATATAGCTAAAAACAAGGGGGGATAAAAAAACAATTGCTAAAATATAAAGGAAAAAATCATAAAAAAAAGAGGGGTGCAAAAGACGCACACCCATTAAGATATTTAATTTTATGGTGCGATGGAATTAGCCTCATACAGTATAATTTTGTTAAAAAATTTACTATTATTACGTTGTATAAATATAGTATTTTTATACGATACATTTTAAAAAATTCATAAGTTATTAAATGTAACTAATATTTCCT
>CAZMCJ010000064.1:0-7343 GCA_964564795.1 uncultured Eubacteriales bacterium
GTAGGCTCAATTGTAATTGGTGCGTTTATACTGGTTGCATATAGGGCATATGTGAGAAAGAAAAAAGGCATATCGGGGTGCAGCAGCTGCGGCGGGTGCGCAAATGCCCCCTATTGCCACAATAAAAAAACAGGGGATTAGCTATTTAGCCAATTCCCTGTTTTTTTTAAGTTATCTAACTCGCCTTACGTTTATCATGCCATCAATGCCTTTAAGGAGTGCAACCACGTTATCAGAAACGGGCTGGTCGGTATCCACAAATGTTGCGGCATAATCCTTTTTAGAGCTATTGTAAAGATGCTCAATGTTTATATTTTCCTTAGCAAGGATAGAGGAGATTTGGCTTAGCATATTTGGCTTGTTATAATGTAGCAAGCAAATCCTAATTTTACACACTCGGCGGGTTGCCATTGTGGGGAAGTTAACAGAATTTCTTATAATTCCGTTTTCCAAGAAATCCGAAATCTCGGATACTGCCATAATCGCACAGTTCTCCTCCGATTCAGGTGTTGATGCGCCAAGGTGAGGTATAACAATTGTCTTTTTAAGGGAAAGAGCTTTTTCTGATGGGAAATCCGTAATGTAGCGGGCAACGTATCCATTTTCAATTGCTTGCTCCATATCGTCCAAATTAACAAGCTCACTGCGAGAGAAGTTGATGATGCGCATACCACGGTTCATAATGGAGAAGGCGTCTGCATTAAGCATATTCTTTGTTTCCTTTGTGAATGGCACATGCAGGGTGATATAGTCACACTCTTGATAAATTGTTTTTATAGAGTCAGCCTTTATAATGCTGCGAGAAAGCCCCCAAGCCGAGTCGACAGAAAGGTAAGGATCATATCCGTAAACTTCCATACCCAGTGAATGGGCAGTGTTGGCAACTTGAACACCAATTGCGCCAAGACCAATAACACCAAGCTTTTTGCCGCTTATTTCGGGTCCGGAAAAGTTTGACTTGCCCTTTTCTGCCATTTCCTCAATCTTGTCGCCATTGCCGGCAAGACCTTTAGTCCATATAATTCCATCAATAACCTTGCGGCTTGACAAAAACAGTGCAGCAATAACAAGCTCCTTAACAGCGTTTGCATTTGCACCAGGGGTGTTAAAAACAACAATGCCGTGCTTTGAGCATTCGTCAATGGGTATATTGTTAACACCTATACCTGCACGGGCAATCGCCTTTAGTGATGGGTTGAAGTCATAGCTGTGCATATCACTAGAGCGCACAATTATTGCATCGGGATCCTCAATATCATCCGAAATCCTATAAAGGCTGCGGTTAAACTGGGATAGTCCGGAATCAGAAATCTTGTTTAGTAGCTTAATATCAAACATTTAATATGGGCTCCTTTTTATTTATATTCTCTTTCAAACGTTGCCATTAAATCAATCAGTGCTTTAACGCTGGAAATATCCATAGCGTTATATATGCTTGCACGCATACCGCCAACACTGCGGTGACCTTTTAGGTTAACAAAACTGTTTGCCTCGGCAACCTTTAAAAATGCATTGTCGATAGTGCTATCACCCGTTACAAATGGGATATTCATAAGGGAGCGGTCTGCACCCTCAACAGTTGCGCTAAACATTTTGGAATTATCAAGGAAATCGTAGAAAAGTTTTGCCTTTTCGTTATTTCGCTTTTCAATTGCACCAACGCCTCCCATTTCTTTAATCCACTCAAGCACAAGCTTGCATATGTAGATTGGGTAGGTTGATGGTGTGTTATACATAGAATCGTTCTTTGCGTGAACATCAAAGCGTAGCATAGTTGGAGTGAAATCCATAGGCTCGCCTATCAAATCCTCACGAATAATAACAACAGTTAGCCCTGCACACCCCATATTCTTTTGCGCTCCCGCAAAGATAACACCATAATCGGAAACGTTTATCTTCTCGGATAAAATGCAAGAGGACATATCAGCAACAATAGGAACACCCTTTGTGTCAGGTAGTTTTGTAAACTTTGTGCCGTAAATGGTGTTGTTTGTGCATATATAGAAATAGTCCGCATCTTTAGTAAAGTTTTTTTCGTCAAGATTTGGGATATAGCTATAAGTTTTATCATTTGACGTGGCAACAACATTAACGCTACCATACTTTATTGCTTCCTCGTATGCACGTTGTGCCCACATACCCGTTAGCACCATATCAATTTTTTTGTTTTTCATTAGGTTAAGTGGTATCATTGCAAATTGAGTAGACGCACCGCCTTGCAAAAACAATACCTTGTAGTTTTTTGGAATTTCCATAAGCTCACGGAGCAAAGCCTCACAACCAAAAATAATTTCCTCATACATTGGGGAGCGGTGGCTCATCTCCATAACCGACATACCATTATCTTTATGGCACAGCATTTCATCTGCTGCTTTTTTAAGAACGCTCTCTGGCAAAACGCCAGGACCTGCTGAAAAGTTGTAAACTCTGTTCATTATAAAACCACCAATCTTAAAAAAATCTATTACTTTAATTATATTTTATTGCGCCCATATAGTCAACCAAAGTTAAGAGGGGAGTTTTAACGAAAAAACTGGAATATTTTATATAAATTTGTTTAACATTATTTTTAATTAATCTATAAAGAGAGGATGAGTTTGTGCTATAATAGTAAAAGAATGAAAAGGAATGATACAATAATGAAAGAAAAATATATGCTCCTTGCCATCGAGCAGGCAAAATATGCAGGATATGGTGGGGAAGTTCCAATCGGCGCTGTCATCGTTTTTGAGGGTGAAGTAGTAGGGTTTGGAATGAATAAACGGGAAACTGATAAGAATGCCCTTGCCCACGCAGAGCTGGAGGCTATTGCAATGGCGTGCAAAGCTCTGGGGCGGTGGCGCCTTTTTGGCTGCGAACTTTATGTGACATTGGAGCCGTGCGCAATGTGTGCGGGAGCGATAATAAACGCAAGAATAGATAAGGTTTTTTATGGTGCAAAGGACATTCGCTTTGGAGGGTGTGGCTCTGCTGTTAATCTGTTTGAGGTTGAATTAAACCACAAGCTGTATGTGGAAGGTGGCGTGCTCGAAGGGGAGTGCCTTGAGCTTATACAAAACTTTTTCAAGACACTTCGATATCTTAAAAAGGAAAATATAATAATAAGACGTGCTGATAACTCCAACCGTGAGGGTGTTTACAAAATGTACTCTGCACAAACAGGAATGGGTGAAAAGGAGTTTTTTAATGATATTTTTAGCGGTTACAAAATGGTTGCACTAAAAGACGGGGCGGAAATTGGCTTTGGAACCATAAATTCAGGGGGAGAAATTGTGGAAATTTTTGTGGAGGAAAGCTTTAGGGGCAACGGTGTTGGTAGGTGCATTTGCGGATATTTAAAAGATAAGCTAAGGCGGGTTATGTGCGAGAATGTGCATACTAATAAGCAACACCTTGAATGGACAAAAAATATGTAAAAATTGGTCAAACTTAATATAAAATTAACAATTTTGTAGTATAATAGTTGTATAATTATAATTAGGAGGTGGGGTTTATGCCGGAAATTAGCATGATAACTGTTTGGCTTATACTTTTGGTTGTTTTTGTAGTGGGTGAAGTGGCAACAGCAGGCCTTGTTTCAATATGGTTTTGCTTTGGCGCACTTGCCAGTATGATTGTGGCAGCGGTAGGAATTGGAACAACATTCCAAATTATTGTTTTTTTTGTTGTTTCAATGATAATGCTTTTGCTAACAAGGCCCATTGTAAAAAATTATATGCTACCAAAAATGGTTAGGACAAATGCAGATAAAATTATAGGAACACAAGGGATTGTAACAGAGGAGATAAATAATCTGGAGGGTAAGGGAGCGATCAAGGTTGATGGCAAGGAATGGACGGCAAGAAATATTGATGAAGATGCAATAATTTCTGTAAACACACTCGTTACCATTGTCGAGATTAAGGGAGTTAAAGCAATTGTTAAAAAAATATAAAAAAATATAGGGGGAAGAAAAATGCCATATTTAATTCTAATTGTACTGATTTTTGTAATTGTTGTTGCCAACATCAAGGTTGTGCCACAAGCCCACGCCTATGTTATTGAAAGAGTTGGAGCGTATAATACAACGTGGAACACGGGTCTTCACTTTGCAATTCCGGTAATTGATAAGGTGTCAAAAAAGATAAGCCTTAAAGAGCAAGTGGCGGATTTTCCACCACAACCGGTTATCACAAAGGATAACGTTACAATGCAAATTGACACAGTTATTTACTTGCAAGTAACAGACCCTAAGCTTTTTTGCTACGGTGTTGATAAGCCTATGAGGGCTATTGAAAACCTTACAGCAACAACACTTCGTAATATAATTGGTGATTTGGAGCTTGACCAAACACTAACATCAAGAGATATTATTAACTCAAAAATGCGTGTTATTTTGGACGAAGCAACAGATGCTTGGGGCATTAAGATAAACAGAGTTGAGCTTAAAAATATTATGCCGCCAAAAGAAATTCAAGATTCCATGGAAAAACAAATGAAGGCAGAGCGTGAGCGCCGCGAAACAATGCTAAGAGCAGAGGGCGAAAAACGTAGCGCTATTTTGGTTGCAGAGGGTGAAAAGCAATCGGTAATTTTAAGGGCAGAAGCTAATAAAGAATCAATGATTTTGAGTGCGGAAGCTGATAAAGAGGCTCAAATACGCAGAGCAGAGGGTGAAGCTGAGGCTATTATGAAGATACAAACTGCAACAGCAGCGGGTATTAAAATGATTAATGAAGCGCAACCAGGAAATGGCGTTATTGCAATTAAGAGCCTTGAGGCACTTGCAAAAGTGGCAGACGGAAAGGCAACAAAAATCATTATACCATCAGAAATTCAATCTCTTGCCGGGCTTGCAACTTCACTAAAAGAGCTTATGATTGACCAAAAATAAATAATAAAAGGGTGCTGTGTATTCGCAGCACCCTTTAAATTTTAGTTAATCCAGCGAAACGCAGTCCGCCTTAATCTTTTTAAAAGCATCAGCAAGAAAAGCGGAATCGGCACCCACCATTGAAACGTCTATGTAGTCCTTGAATTTTTCTTGTAGTGGAACAGGACCATGAAGACCAAAGTGCTTGCCATATTTTTTGGCAGCATTTGCAACCTTTTGGATTGCGTTTAGCTCAAGCTCATTGAACATATCACCAGGAATTCCAAGTGATTGTGAAAGGTCGCCAGGGCCGATAATTAGTGCATCAATGCCATTAACGGCAGCAATTTCTTCAGAATTTTCTACCGCAAGCTTAGTTTCAATCTGCGCAATAACAAAAACCTTCTTGTTCTCCGCCTCAATAAATTTTGGAATGGATGAGCCTAGGTAGTTTGTGTGCGCACCGGTTGTGCTAACGCCACGGTCCCCAATTGGTGCGAATTTTGCCCACTTAACAATCTCCTCTGCCTGCTCTTTGGTTTCAGTCATAGGAACCATTATGCCCTCAGCACCGCTATCTAAAATGCGGGAGATGTTATCCTTTGAGATGGAGGGGATGCGAATTAACGGGGACACGCCACACGAAGTTGCAAATAGGAAATTATCTTGCAATGTTTCCAAGTTAAAAGGGTAGTGCTCGCAGTCAAACAGAATAAAATCAAGCCCTGCATTTTTTGCATAAAGTGCAATTGCTTGATTCCGTATAACACGTATCATTGTGCCATGGACTTTTTTGCCCTGTGCCAGTTTTTCGTGTAAATTCATAGTAAAAACTCCCTTTCCTTATTATAATTAAATTATACACCAAAAAATAAATATTTCAATGACTAATTGTCTATGATATAATAGAATTAAGAAAGAAGGTGCCATTATGAACATTTTTGCACAAGGGATTTTAAACGTAGTATCAGAAAAAAACTATACACCACAAACTTTAAAACAAATTGCTCACATTTTGAATGTTGAAAACGCAAAAAGGAATGATTTTTTTGCGGGGGCAAAGGAGCTGGAGGAAGAAGGCCACATAATGCTCACCAAAAAGGAAAAGGTGATAACTCCAAAAAATGCAGGATACATTGTTGGTGAATATTCATCGTCTGATAGGGGCTTTGGTTTCGTTATACCAACGGAGGACATAGGTGGGGATGTGTTTATCCCTGCGCGTTTTTCATTTGGCGCAATGCACAGGGACATTGTTATAGCAAAGATTACAGAGAGCAAAAAGGATAATATGAAGATGGAGGGGGAGGTTGTTAAGGTTATAAAACGCAACACCAAAACCCTTGTTGGAAGGTATGAAAAGGGCAGAAACCATGGATTTGTGGTGTGCGATAACAAAAAATATTGCAACGACATTTTTGTGTCAAAGGGGGACGACTTTAATGCCCAAAATGATGATAAGGTAATTGTTGAGATTACAAAATACGGAGACGGACGGAGAAACCCTGAGGGAAAAATCACCTCCGTATTGGGCGAATATTTATCGAAAGAGGCAAACTATATGGGAGTGCTAATGGACCATAACATTGCCCTTTCATTCCCGCAGAACGTACTTGACCACGCAGATAGTGTGCCGCAAAATGTTTTAGAGAGTGACATGGTGGGACGCCTTGACCTTAGAAATGAAATAATCTACACAATTGATGGGGCAGATGCTAAGGACTTTGACGATGCCATTTCTATCGAGAAAAAGGGAGAAAACTACCTTTTAGGTGTGCATATTGCGGACGTTTCCAACTATGTGACAGAGGGCAGCCCATTGGATAAAGAGGCAATGAAGCGTGGGACAAGCGTTTACTTTGTTGACCAGGTTGTTCCAATGCTGCCATTTGCGCTTTCAAACGGAATTTGTTCCTTAAACGAGGGAGTGGAGCGTCTTGCGTTCACCATTTTTATGGAGATTGAAAAGGGTGGAAAGGTTGTGGACTACACAATCAAAAAATCTGTTATAAAAAGCTGTGCTAGGCTTATTTATTCAGATGTTTCAGCAGTTATTGAGGGTAGAGCAAGCGCTGATTTAAAGGAAAAGTATGCACATTTATCGGACAAGTTTACCCTTATGGACGAGCTAAGCAAAATTTTATATAAAAGGCGAGAAAATCGGGGAAGCATTAACTTTGACTTCCCAGAGCCTCGCATTGTGGTGAATGAAGAAGGGGAGCCAATTGATATTGTTAGACGTGAGCGGGGCGTTGCAGACAAGATTATAGAGGAATTTATGCTTGCTGCCAACGAAACAATTGCAGAGTTTGTGGCAACGCAACAAAAACCACTTGTTTACAGGGTGCATGAGGTGCCAAACGAGGAGAAAACAAACCGCTTCTTGCAGGTTAGCGCAATGCTTGGGTACAGCGTTAAAACAGATGGTGGCAAGCTTTCTCCAATGGTACTGCAAGGTGTGCTTGACAAAATAAAGGGCAAAAAAGAGGAG
>CAZMCJ010000065.1:0-7335 GCA_964564795.1 uncultured Eubacteriales bacterium
ATTTCAGCAGCCGATAGGTTCTTCCAATCAAGGCTATCCACATCCCACTGAATTCCATAATGCCCCATCTCCTTTAGGGTGTTCATAACGGTGTCGGAGTAATCGCCGTATGGCATACGAGTTAAGTTTGGGCGCACCCCTGTAACCTTCTCAATCTTATCGTCGCAGGCACTAATTTCCTCCATAATTTTCTCCCGTGATAGCTGTGGAAGGTGTGGGTGAGTGTTAGAGTGGTTCATAATCTCATGCCCAGCATCGAAAAGCGCTTTAACCGATTCCGGATATTTGGAAACCCACTCACCCACCACAAAGAAAGTTGCCTTAACATTATATTTACCTAATATTTTAATAAGATCTTCGGTATCCTCGTTGCCCCACGCCGCATCAAATGTAAGGGAAGCAACCTTTTCCTCCTTTTGCACATTGTAAATTGGTAGTTCCTTGTTTGGCGCAAGGGCAGAAACAATTCCACCGCTATCCACCATTTTTGTCACTCCAAATAACACAAAAAAAGACAAGCAAATTCCAACTATTTTAGCGTTTTTTTTAGTAACGTAAATCATTTTCATACCTTTTCTCCCCTTTTATCATAATTAGTTAATTTTATGCTATCACTTTTAAATAATGCTTGGCACACAAAAAAAAAGAGTGAAAACTTCCACTCTTTTTTACAAAACTATTAGGGATTTTCATTCCTATTTGTTATTTTACAATTTTGTCTAGCATTGCAAAGATTTCTGCCCTTGTTGCAAAGTCGTCGTAGCGTTTTTCGCTAAACACTATGCCCTTTGTGGCTAAGCTTTTGTAGCACTGCTCTGCCCAATGTGGCTTGTTTTCCTTGACCTCTTCGATTTGCTTGATATCCTTGATTGCATCCATCTTTTCCCCCCCTTTCAGAGCAAATTTGGGTGGCAATTTGCCTGTGCGCACGTCTGCTGCTTTAAACTCCTTGTTGTATCCACTCCACTGGATATGGGCGTATTCTGGAAATATTTTCCACCTGCCTGACCACTCCAGCCCCATTTCCTCAGCGATTTCCCCCACCTTGGTGAATAAATCCAGCCTGTTCCACAAAGCTTTTCCCTTTTCGTCAATCGGGCAAAAATCAAATGCGAGTCCTACCTTGTTTGAGTGAAAGGAGGGAGTTTTTGCGTTTGTGATAATGCTACCCTTCGTGGTTCTCCCTTGTGCATAAAGGGTTGCTTGATATTCATCGTCCCGTACGGTAGAGGTTATAATGATATTTATTCCTTCTTTTTTTGCTCTGGCGCACACTTCTTTGCACGCAGCGCAAAAATCCTCTCGCAAGTCGTTTATATTTTTACTGTTTATCATACTCTTCTTCCTCCTTCATTTCATCATATATTTCTTCCTCAATTTTGCACGGCACTCTAAGTAGCTTTATCGCCTTTTTGTGCAGACGGTAGACGTGCTGATAGGTTAGCCCCAATATATCCGAAATCTCCGCCCACGTGTAGGTGTCTATGTATCGAAGCTCCAAAATGCTACGCAGGGTTGTGTCCTTTATTTTTTTTAATCCCTCCTCCAGCTCCATTCTCTCCCTTGCTATGCGTGCAAGCTCTAGAGATAACAGCTTTTCCACCCGTGCAACATACAATAAATGCGTACCCCTTTCATTCATTTTTGCCTCGTCCAGACGTGACCGCCACACCTCTAACTCCCGCTCCCTCCTTTTAACCAAAATTTCAATACGCTCAAACCGTGAAAGCCAATAAATTTTTTGCTTGCTTGTCATATTTTCGCCCTCCGTTATAATTATTATTTATATTGTATGAGTTAAATTCATATTTGTCAATAAAATATTGACAAATATGAATAATCGTTATATAATATGAATGATCGTGGTAAGGAGATGGTTTGATGAAAAGACTAAAAGGGATAAGAAATGAAATGGGATTAACGCAAAAAGAGCTTGCGGAGATTTTAGGTGTTAACCAAGCAACGGTAAGTTACTGGGAAAAGGGAGTTTCCTCCCCCGATTTTAACACGCTAAAGATACTTGCAAATTACTTTGATGTTTCTGTTTCTTATTTACTCGGGGAAGATAATAGCGCAAGTCTATCCCCAAAAAAGTTGGAATACGCCTCGTATTACCCTGCACTTGATAAAATAATTGAAAGTGGGATAACCCCGCAAAACCTGCTATCTATGGTTGATCTTATACTATGGGCAAAGGAAAATGGTGTGGAAAAATTAAAGGTAGGGCTTTAAAGCCCTACCTTTCTTCTATTTATTTCATCGTGTATTTCGGTGATTAAAATGCCCCCCATTATCATAAAGCAACCCACCAGTCCGCCACCCGTCATACGCTCCACGTTGCCATAAATATCAGGCACTATAGCTGCGAAAATACCGCCAAACATTGGCTCGCTGCTTAGTATTACCGAAACGTGCAGCGGGGTTAGCTTTTTTTGCACCTTTATGGTGATTAGATAGCACACCGCAGAGGAAAACACACCCAAAAAGATGATGTTTATCACAGTACCGCCATTTGATAAATCAATATTTGGGTCTTTAACAAATAAACACGCAATTAGGGATAGCAGGGCAATTCCTCCGATGTTTGTAAGGGTTAGCAAAACAGGATCACACGCTTTTGCAAACCGATTGCTTGCCAAAATGTAAGCACCAAAAGCGAACATCCCTAGGAACGTTATAAAGTCCCCCATGTTAATTTGTGTTAGGCTTATGTGGACAAAGGGGAAGTTTCCCTGCAAAACCAACACGCCGCACACCATCGCCAACCCCAGAGTTACCACCAGAACAGAAGCTATGTTAGATTTTTTTAGCTTTACATTGTGGAGTATCGCCACGTAAAGTGGCACAAAAACAATGTAAATGCTTGAGATGAAGGCGCTATTGGTTGCACTTGTGTAGCGCAGGCCCGCTGTTTGGCAAAACATTGCAAAAAAAAGCATAACCCCAAGAATTGCTCCATATTTAATTGTTTTTTTATCTATAAATTTAATATTTTTATATGAGTAAACAAGTAGCACCAAAAAACCTATTGAAAATCGCATTGCCAAAAATGGTATTTCGTCCACAAAGTTAAGCGCCCGCTTCATCAGCGGAAAGGTTAGCCCCCACACCAAAGAGGCAAAGATTAAAAGCATAACATCTTTGTTATTATTTTTCATATTTTATATCTCACATTTTGCTAAATTCTCTCACGACTGCTGGTCGGGATTTCGAACTGAATTTGCGCAATTTCCTCTTCACTAAATTTTTCTGTTGTAAGTGTGTAAAAAATGTCGCCATCTAGGCGGCTCTCCACAAAAAATGGCACACCATAATCAAGGGAAAACTCGTAGCTTTCTATAATTGGCAAGGTTTTATCCATCATTTCTGCCATAAGAATATTGCCTCGTTCATCAACCACTATGCTGCTATTTATAATTTGCCCACCACTTTTAGGGTAAAAATCACCCATTTGAGCAACACTTGCCAACGCATCATATGAAACGCTATCAACTGGATTTTTATAGTAGTATGCCATATTTTTATCGAAAGCATACGTGTTTCCATCACGTATAATAAATGTCCCTTTTATCACACCGTTTTCATAATTTTCCACCCGCACCATATCGCCAAGTGCAAAAATTTTATTTTTTATTTCTCTCGTTACTGTGCTATCGGTAAATGTTACTTTGTTTTCCCACACAAAACCTTCGGGACGGGGGATTTCCTTAAGAGTTTTTTCTATATTATCGTGGGTAATTTCCACCCGTTCCCCTGCGGGTGTGCGCCAAACCACACTACTACCCCCTTTGGGCAGTTCAACATCGCCAATATTCCCTCCACCCTCGCCCCCAACCCACACCATTTGGCACGAGGATAAAATAAACATATTTATAATTATAAAACTAAGAAGCAGCTTTTTGATGCTATGCTTTTTCATACTATCCTCCCCATTGGTGCTTTTTACCGCAATTTTTTCATATGATTATTATATACCATTTTATTAAATTTTGGAAGTAACATAAATATTTTAGGTATATCAAACAAAAATGCTAGTATTTTTGGAAATTTTATGGTAAACTATTTATGAAAATAACTCTGCTTTAGCAGGTGAAAAGGAGCGATTTATTATGAGCGAATACAAAGGAAAACTGCACGAGACCGTTACCAAATTCCCCCAGACGGATATTTGGAACGATTCGTGCGCACTTAGCGATTTGGAATACGCAATTGAACGCGGCGCTGTTGGCGCAACCACCAATCCCCTTATTGTTGGGCTTGTTATCAAACGTGAGCTTGCAACATGGGAAAAGCGAATTAAAGAGGTTATTTTGGAGCATAAGGATTTTGATGAGGAGCAAGTCGCCTGGTTTATAATAGAGGAGATGGCAGAAGAGCGTGCAAAGCTACTTCTACCAACCTTCGAAAAATTTAACGCAAAAAAGGGCAGGCTATCCATTCAAACAAACGCAAAAGCATACCGCAATGCGGATAAAATGATAGAGCAGGCGTGCCATTTGGCAAGCTTGGGCGAGAATATGCAAATTAAAATGCCAACTTGCGAGGCGGGAATTAAAGCCTTCGAGGAAGTTACATACCGTGGTGTTTCCATTAATGCAACTGTTTCCTTCACCGTTGCACAAGCTGTTGCAGTGGCAGAGGCTGTGGAGCGTGGGCTGAAGCGTCGTGAGGCTGAGGGACTACCAATTGATAGAATGAGCCCTGTTTGTACAATTATGATAGGTAGAACGGACGACTGGCTAAAAGAGGCTGTTAAGCGTGACAACGTTATAGTTGACCCTGAGATTTTGGAATGGGCTGGGGTTGCAGTTATCAAAGAGGCGGATAGAATTTATAAAGAGCGTGGTTATCGCCTTAAGTTGCTTGCGGCAGCATATAGAAACCACTACCATTGGAGCGAGCTAATTGGCGGCGACATAGCAATGACAATCACACAGGACTGGCAAGAGCGCTTTAACGAAAGCGATATCGAGGTTGTGGAGCGTATGAGCAAACCGGTTTGCAAAGAATATTTGGAAAAGCTAAAGGCATTGCCTGAGTTTATAAAGGCGTTCGACGAAAATGGAATGAAGATAAGCGAATTCCATGAATATGGCGCATTTAAGCGCACGCTAAGTGGGTTCTTGGCGGGGTATGACGATTTGATTAGGCTGGTTAGAGGGTATATGATTACCGACCCGATGAAAGATTAATAAAAACTTTGGGAGCATGAAAATGCTCCCTTTTTTGAGGTCGGAATAAATGGTAAGTAAGGAACGATTGTAAACAGGGGTAAGATAGTAAAATAACTCCCACACGCATAATTTCAGATAGCAACAAAAATATCGAACACCCCACACACAGAATTGCGGACAAGGGTAAGATGGGCAAACATCACTACAGACAGAGGAATTGATAAGCAAATAATGACCAACAATCAAACTAAAACCAGAAAAAATTACAAGAATTGTGAACAACCCAAGACGCAAAATTGGGAAAAGTCGTAAGACAAGGATAACACCTGACAGATACAGAATTCCAGACATACACAACAGTGTCTAATACCCCCACACACGCAGAATTGCGAACAAGCGTAAGATGGGCAAACATCGCTACAGACAGAGGAATTGATAAACAAATAATGACCAACAATAAAACTAAAAACAGAAAAAATTACAATAATTGCGAACAACCCAAGACGCAAGATTGGGAAAAGTCGTAAGACAAGGATAACACCTGACAGATACAGAATTCAGACAGTCACAAGAGGTTCTTACACCCCCACACGCAGAATTGCGGACAAGCGTAAGTTGGACAAACATCTCTACAGACACAGAAATTGATAAGCAAATAATGAGTAGCAATCAAACTAAAACCAGAAAAAATTACAAGAATTGTGAACAACCCAAGAGGCAAAATTGGGAAAAGTCGTAAGACAAGGATAACACCTGACAGTACAGAATTCCAGACAGACACAACAGTGTCTAATACCCCTACACACGCAGAATTGCAGACAAGCGTAACACGGTCAAACATCACTACAGACAGAGGATTGAGTGAAATCACAATATAGTGGAACAACCTACTGACACAGAAATGCACCCCTTTAAAAAAGGAGTGCATTTTATTTCACAAAATTGCAATTGGGTGAGTAACACAAATACAATTTTGCGTACAAGGGCAGGAGGAGAGAAATCTCCCCCAGACGCAGAAATGCACCCCTTTAAAAAAGGAGTGCATTTTTATTTCGCAAATTATCTTTGCTTTGAAAAACAATCGCTGCAATATACTGGGCGATCTTCTCTTGGCTTAAATGGCACCTTTGCGATACAACCACATTCAGCACATGTTGCTTCAAACATTTCTCTTTGTCCGCTGTTGCCACCGTTCTTACGAGCTACGCGGCAAGATTTACATCTTTGTGGTTCATTTGTAAAGCCTTTTTCTGCAAAAAAGTCTTGCTCACTTGCAGTGAAAATAAATTCTGCTCCACAGTCTTTGCAACTAATTGTTTTGTCTTGATTCATTAATTCTATTACCTCTTTTTCTTTTTTCGCCTTGAACTTTTGTCCTAGCTTTATTTTATTATACACGCATACTCTTAGCTTGTCAATACATTTTAAAAAATATTTTTTATATTTTTGCCACTCCACTATCCCTTGCTGCATTTGCAACCGCCTTTGCAACTGCACCTGCCACACGTTTATCAAATGGTGCCGGGATAATGTAGTTAGCATTTAGCTCTTCTTTGCTAATTAAATCCGCTATTGCATATGTTGCCGCTATCTTCATTTCCTCATTAATATCGCTGGCTCTAACATCAAGCGCCCCTCTAAAAATACCCGGGAATGAAAGCACGTTGTTGATTTGGTTTGCATAATCGCTGCGCCCCGTACCAACAACAAGTGCACCCGCTTTAAGTGCAAGCTCTGGGTCAATCTCGGGCACTGGGTTTGCCATTGCGAACACAATCGCCCCCTCTGCCATTGATTTTATCATATCCTCTGTTACAATGTTTGGCGCCGAAACACCAATGAAAACATCCGCCCCAACAAGTGCATCCTTAAGGCTTCCCTTCTTCATCTCACGGTTTGTAACCTTTGCCATCTCCATTTGCGATGGGTTAAGCTCCTCCTTGCCCTCGTAGATAATTCCGTTAATATCACAAAGGGTTAAATGCGCTACCCCCATATTCATAATATGTTTGGAGATTGCAGTGCCAGCCGCACCGCATCCATTTAGCACAACCTTTACATCTTCCAGTTTTTTATTTGCAACCCTTAGCGCATTTATAAGCCCAGATGCCACAACGATTGCCGTGCCATGCTGGTCGTCGTGGAAAATTGGAATATCACA
>CAZMCJ010000066.1:0-7215 GCA_964564795.1 uncultured Eubacteriales bacterium
ATTGCCTTTAACTTCTTTGCATTTTTTAAAACATCAGCCCCCATTGGGTCGATACCAACAATAACGCCATCAACATCTTCGCACGCTTTTGCCATTTTAGGCGCACTCATAGTCCTTCCGCTTTCGTTAAATATAAGGTCGCAAGGGTACCCCTCTAGCATTTTAATTGCAATTTCCTTTTTCGCCACAAAGGATTTAGGAGTTACTAATATCTTTTTCATACATTTACCCACTTTTATTTTTTTTATCACTTTACATTATAAAGTTTTTATATGATTTTGCAAGCTATTTAATATACATATTTGGCAAGCTTCTCCATTTACCACCTTGAGCTAAAAAGGCCAAGGGCATACCGCTTTCATGATACGCCCTTTATTTTTGCATAAAAATGTCCTTTATCATAAAAGGAAAAGGGCATTTCCGCTCAGTAAACTTTATCCAAGTATTTTCTTTAAATCTTCCTCAGGAGTGCCAATAGGTGTTATCTGATAGTTTTCCACTAAAAAATTAAGAATATTTGTGGATATAAAAGCAGGAAGTGTAGGGCCAAGATGAATGTTCTTAACCCCTAGATATAAAAGCGTAAGCAAAATAACAACTGCTTTTTGCTCATACCATGACAGAATCATCGACAGAGGTAAGTCGTTAACGGTACACTCAAATGCATCGGCTAAAGCAAGAGCAACCTTTATTGCGCCATAAGCATCATTGCATTGTCCCATATCCATAATTCTTGATAAGCCTTCAATTGAGCCTAAATCCAAATCATTCAGCCTATATTTTCCGCAAGCAAGGGTAAGAATAATGGTATCCATAGGTGTTTTCTTTGCAAATTCTGTATAATAACTCCTTCCGGGGGCTGCGCCATCGCACCCACCAATTAAGAAAAAGTGTTTAATTTTTCCTTTTTTAACAAGATCAACCACTTTCCCTGCAACGGATAGTACTGTGCCGTGGGAATATCCCGTTGTTACTGTGCTACCACCGTTAATACCTGTCATAGGGTGATCCTCATCATATCCACCACACTCAATCGCCTTTTTAATAACAGGTGAGAAATCTTTATCTTCTCCTATATGCACAAGCTCAGGATATGAAACCACCGACGTTGTAAACACCCTATCCGCATAGCTTTGCCGAACAGGCATCAAGCAGTTTGTGGTAAACAGTATGGGGGCGGGAATGTTATGGAATTCAGACTGTTGACTTTGCCATCCTGTTCCAAAGTTACCCTTAAAATGGGGGTATTCTTTTAGTTTAGGGTAACCATGCGCAGGCAACATTTCACTATGTGTATAAATATTAATGCCTTTGTCTTTTGTTTGCTCCAATAAGAGCTTTAGGTCATATAAGTCATGACCGCTTACAACGATAAATGGACCCTTTTCAATGGTAAGGGGAACTTCCGTCGGCACTGGAGTGCCATAGCTTTCGGTATTGGCTTTATCCAAAAGCTCCATACACTTATAGTTTACCTCACCTGTTTTTAAAACCAAAGGCAGAAGTTGCTCCATTTTATAGTCTTCTCCAATTGCATACATTCCTTCATAGAAAAAGCTTGTGACCTCATCACTTGTAAAACCAAGTACAAAAGCATGATAAGCATATGCCGCCATTCCACGTAGCCCAAATAAAATTAAGGATTTTAAGGAACGGATATCCTCGTTGTCTTGCCATATTTGTGCAATATCATAGTTTTGCACCCCTTTGGCGATTTTTTCCTTCTCCCCGTTGATTTCAGAAGCAAGCTTATTTATTGTGTCACTATAAAAATTCACATTGGTGATTGTGGTAAATAAACCTTTCATCATAAGCTCATCGGATATTTTTGTTGGTTTGGCTGATTTCACAGCTCTTGAAAGGCCAACCAGAGCGCCCGTCAACTCATCTTGAAAGTTTGCAACATCTGCTTTTTTACCGCAAACACCTGCTTTACCCTCACACCCTGTATTATGTGCAGTCTGTTGGCATTGAAAACAAAACATATCTCCCATTTTAACTCTCCTTTCTATCAAATATATTATTACCAAAATAATACATTGTATTCCCCTTAAATTTAAAATATAGTTGGCGCATCCAACCTGATAATTTGTATTATTTTCCCAAATTCATTATATGAAGATATGGTTGCTTTACAAAACAAATCCGCCTGCACAGAGCAGACGGACTTGTTGTTTAATTTGTTATTTTAAAAGCGCCTTTAAATCTTCTTCCGGTGTAGTGATTGGTGCAATGCTAAAGTTTTCAACAAGGTAGTTTAGCACATTTGGAGAAATAAATGCCGGCAATGTTGGACCAAGGCGGATATTTTTGATGTCAAGATGTAGTAGTGTCAATAAAATGCATACCGCCTTTTGCTCGTACCAAGACAGAACCATGGAAAGAGGTAGGTCGTTTACCCCACAACCGAAGGCATCCGCCAGAGCAACAGCCACCTTAATGGCGCTGTAAGCATCGTTGCACTGTCCCATATCCATCAATCGAGGAAGACCGCCGATTGTACCAAGGTCAAGGTCGTTAAAGCGATACTTTCCGCAAGCAAGGGTTAGGATTATTGTATCATCCGGAGTTTGCTTTACAAATTCTGTATAATAATTTCTGCCCGGTTTTGCGCCATCACAGCCACCCACAAGGAAGAAATGCTTAATAGCACCTGCTTTAACAGCATCTATTACTTTGTCTGCAACACCAAGAACCGTACCATGGCCAAAGCCGGTCATAACAGTTTTTCCGCCATTTATTCCTGTGAACTCTGTATCCTTTTCATAACCGCCCAGCTCCAAAGCCTTAGCAATAACAGGAGAGAAATCTTTGTTTTCACCAATATGTACCATTTCAGGATAGGAAACCACCTCAGTAGTAAACACCCTGTCAGCGTAGCTTGCCTTTGGCGGCATTAGGCAGTTTGTTGTGAATAAAATCGGGGCAGGAATATTAGCAAGTTCCTTTTGCTGATTTTGCCAAGCTGTACCAAAATTACCCTTTAGGTGGCTGTGTTTTTTCAGCTCAGGATAAGCATGTGCAGGTAGCATCTCGCCGTGGGTGTAGATATTTATTCCCTTACCCTCGGTCTGTTCCAAAAGTAACTTTAAATCTAACAGATCATGACCAGTAATCACTATAAACGGGCCTTTTTCTACGGTTAGAGGAACTGTTGTGGGTACTGGAGTGCCATATGTTTCGGTGTTTGCCTTATCTAGCAGTTCCATGCAGGTAAGATTTTGTTTGCCAACCTCCATCACGATAGGAAGTAGCTCCTCCATGCCCCAATCTTCACCCAAAGCAAACAGAGCCTTAGAGAAGAATTTATTAACCTCATCATTGGTATAGCCCAGTACCATTGCGTGATAAGCATAGGCTGACATTCCACGGATACCAAATAAAATAAGTGATTTAAGTGAACGAATATCCTCATTTGCACCCCAAAGCTTCGACATATCATAGTCACCCTTTTGGCTAGAAGAAGTGCTGCCACCCTCAGGTGCAAGCTTTGGTTTTTCAGCGTGTACCTTATTAATAAGCTCCCTGATTGTCACATCATTGAAATTCACATTGGTAATGGTGGTGAAAAGCCCCTCAATTATGGTTTTCCAGGTACTGTCCTTAGAATTGATATCACCGTATGTAGCACGAGCCAACCCTATGAGCGCACCTGTTAGCTCATCTTGTAAATTTGCAGTGTCTGCAGGCTTACCACATACCCCCGCCTTGCCGGTACAGCCTGTGCAGCCGGCAGTTTGTTCGCATTGAAAACAGAACATTTTGTTATCCATTGTTATTTCTCCTTAAAATTTATTCTACAATTACTTCAAAGTCATCCTTACCTACAAAGCAAATAGGACATTGCCAATCATCCGGTATATTTTCAAACGCCGTACCGGGGTTAATTCCACTGTCTGGATCACCAAGCTCGGGGTCGTAAATATATCCGCAAGGAATGCATATATATTTTTTCATATTTATCTCCTTTCGTGCTTTAGTTTTGTGGTGCAGGTGCCTTTACAACAATCAACTCCAGTGTCTGTGAGTGAAGGTTTTTTATATTCATTCTGGTTTGAAACGGAATTTTTAGCAAAGTTCCTGATTCATACTCATGAATTTCTTGGTCATTAAGGGCGATGGATAGAACACCTCTCACAACGGTCATATACACATTGGAGTTTGAAAAATGCTCCGGTAACGCCTCCGCTTTATTGAGTACCATGTGCATGTAATGAATGTTTTCATCCATTACAACCTTTTCTACTATTTTTTCATTGCTCTGTGTTAATTTAAATTCTTTTTCAATCATTATGCCACCCCCTAATCTAAGATTTTTCCATCGGTTGATATTGTGACAACCTGCCATGGGATAAACTTTCCGCTATTTTGCAGAGCCGTTTTTGCAGCATTCTCCAAACCTCCGCAACAAGGCACTTCCATGCGAACAATAGTCACACTTTTAATATCATTATTTTTAATGATTTCAGTAAGCTTTTCTGAGTATTCACCACTGTCCAGCTTTGGACAGCCAATAATAGTAATATGATTTTTAATAAATTCTTGGTGGAAATTTGCATAAGCATAGGCGCTACAATCGGCTGCAATCAGCAGTTTCGCACCATCAAAATAAGGCGCATTTACAGGAACAAGCTTAATTTGTACAGGCCACTGGCGAAGGTGTGACTTCATATCCTGTTTAGGGGTATCACACACATTTTCCTGCTCTCTTTCCAAACTGCGTGATTGAGAACCAGGGCAACCACAAGGTAAGTTTGTGCTTTCTTTTTCCATTTTTTTATTATTTTTTGCATGTGCTTCACCTTTGTCATATGCGGGAGATTCACTCTCTGTAAAGCTAATTGCACCTGTAGGACAGTTAGGCAAGCAGCGCCCAAGACCATCGCAGTAATCATCACGCACAAGCTTTGCCTTGCCGTTTACCATACCAATTGCCCCTTGTTGGCAAGCATTTGCACAAGCACCACAGCCATTACATTTATTTTCATCGATTTGAATAATTTTACGTTTCATAAAAATTCCTCCATTAATTATTATCTTGACTTTATGTTTTTAGTTTACTATAATTATTCCATCAAGTATGTTGTTTTAACAACAAATATGGAGTAATTTATGAATTTTTTATTTTTAACAAAAACCCTTTTATTTAGAGGATCAAATGAGGAAGAAGCAGAAACTATGCTGAAGTGTCTGGGCTCCTACACTAAAAAATTTGATAAAGGAGAGGTTATATATCGAGCGGGAGAGGTTCTCCAAAGCCTTGGGCTTATACTGGCTGGAAGTGTGAATGTTGAAAGCGATGACATTTGGGGGAATAAGAGTATCCTAAGCCACGTAGAGACGGGTCAAATTTTTGCCGAAACCTATTCCTGTATTCCGGGCGAGCCACTGATGGTCAATGTGGTTGCCACTGAGAAGGCAGAGATTTTGTTTTTAAACACCGCCCGATTGCTTGAGACCTGTTCCAGCTCGTGCTCGCATCATAATAAGCTTATCAAAAATTTATTGCAAATTATGGCGCAAAAAAATCTAGGACTGTCAAGGCGCATTCTTCATACCTCCTCTAAGTCCATTCGTGGGAGATTACTATCCTATTTTTCTCAGCAAGCTATGCAAAATGGCAACTATCAATTTACCATTCCATTTAATCGGCAACAACTCGCCGACTATCTCGGGGT
Organism: uncultured Eubacteriales bacterium; assembly: GCA_964564795.1. GTDB lineage: Bacteria > Bacillota > Clostridia > Oscillospirales > RGIG577 > CAZMCJ01. The sequence goes on from CAZMCJ010000066.1 coordinate 5,679, forward strand.
AGACCGCAGTGCTATGTCCAACGAACTTTCAAAGATGCAAGCTGAGGGTCTTTTAACTTATAGTAAAAACACCTTTGTTTTAAAACAAGTTTTATAGATAGAGAGTTTGTGCTTTAGCTATCATTAATATTTGAATTATAGCCAATAAGTCGGGTGTGAAAATTGCTAGGCAATATAATATAGTATGCACAAATATGGAGTGAAATTATGTGGAATAAGCTTTTTTGTCATGTGGGAACAGTCTCATCCTCAAAAAATCTGTTATTTTTCAGATAAAAGCAGTATTTGTGCTTAAATTATATGTGGGGCACATCGCCTTCACTATCATATCAAAGCCTAGTTGTCTCCTCCACAGCGTTTCCCCCTATCTTGTTTTAGCAAAAATAACCCCTTATTCAAAAAATGAATAAGGGGTTATTTTTTAATCGTCATGTTGACTAGATACGCTCCAACAAATATTCCTTGAGCTCCTCCGCCTCACCTCTGCGTGGTGCAAGGCTCATCATAATATCACTACAAGAATATTTCACGATGGTATCGATATCCTCAGGGCGAACGCCATACTGCCCAAGGCTGGTTACATTCATATCCTTGCAGAATACTTCCACGCCCTTTGCCACAGCCGCACCGACTTGTGCATCATCCGCTGGTAGCTCCATGCCCATTGCCACACCAATTCTGCGTACCTTTTGTGGTATCTTTTCCGCTTGCGTTTGCATAACATAAGGAAGTGCCAACGCACATGCTGCGCCGTGGTGAATTTGCGATACAGAGGCGATGGAATGTGCAATAGCATGACCCATATGCACATTGCTGCGGTTAAACGCCATACCTGCCATAGAGGAGGCAGAAAGCAAGTTTTCCAGTGCTTCGGACATGTTTTCTCCACGATACGCCATAGGTGCATATTTGGCAATCAGTTCAATTGCACCCACCGCCAACGCATCGGAGATAGGGCAAGCCATTATGCCTGTATACGCCTCGGCACTGTGTGCCAACGCATCGAGCGCTGTCTGCACAACAAGGTGCTTTGGCAGGTTTTCCAACATAAACGGATCAAGAATTGCTATATCAGGCCCTGCAAATACATCCCAGAAAGGGATTTTGCGTCCTGTAACCGAATCCATAACCACACCGCCATCAGTCATTTCACTACCCGTTCCACATGTGGTTGGAATGGCAACAAATACGGATTTGCGTTTGTTTGGGATGATATCCACGCCCGCATATTTTAAAATATCTCCGTCGTTATCCAGCATTACAGAAATCGCCTTGGCGATATCCATACCACTGCCACCACCCACAGCGACAATTGCCGAAATATTTTCCTTTTTTGCAAATTCCGCACCCTTGCGGATAACCTCAACCGGTGCATCGGGAACAACCTCATCAAAGGTTTTTATTCCGAACCCGTAATCGAGTAGCGTTTCTTCAATTTCATCCACCAAACCGGCTGCCTTTACATTTTTGCCGTGTACGAGTAGCACGTTGCCCTTCGCACCCCATTTTTGGAGCAAGTCTCCAACCTGAAAGCGGC
>CAZMCJ010000067.1:0-3962 GCA_964564795.1 uncultured Eubacteriales bacterium
GTTGGCTGTTGGCTGCACCTCCAAATAATCGTAAAACTTTGCAATAGACTCAATTTCCTCTTGCGGTTTTCCCAATAAAACAGCGTTATAAAGCTCCCCTGCATCGCATGCACTGCCAATTATAAGCCCCTCCCTATGAGCAAGGAGTTGACTTTTTAGTATGCGTGGTTTCCTGTGAAAATAGTTAAGGTGGGCAATAGAAACAAGCTTATATAGGTTTTTCATTCCTACCGCATTTTTAACTAAAATTACCATATGCTCCGCACGTGGCTTTTTAAAATCGTAATCCTTGTTAAGTAGTGCATTTATTTGAGAAAATTTAGTCGTTTCGTGGTTTTCCTTTAACATCTTAACAAACTTAAACCATATTTGGGATAGTACCATACAGTCATCCACCGCTCTGTGATGGTTAAATGGTTGCAGTTCCAGTGCCTTTGCCACGCTATCCAGCTTATGCTTTTTAATGTTGGGCAATAAAAAACGTGCCATCAAAACTGTGTCGCAGTATGGCAAATTAAATTCCAAATTATTTCTTTTACTGTGCACCTTCAAAAAACCAACGTCAAAGTTAGCATTGTGGGCAATCAGGGGTGTGTTGCCACAAAAGGCATAGAAATTTCTTAAAACATCCCCAACCTTTGGCGCCCCTATTAACATTTCGTTAGTTATCCCTGTAAGCTCGGTAATCTTATACGGAACAGGCATTTCAGGATCCACAAAGGTGGAAAACTCCCCAATAATCTCTCCATTTTTAACCTTTACTGCACCAATTTCAGTAATTCCGTTAGAGTCCGCCTTCAGCCCTGTTGTTTCTATGTCAAAAACAACAAACTCATCATCCAAATCTCTGCTATCCGAACCATAAACGCAAGGCAAACTATCATTAACATAGTACCCTTCCACTCCGTAAATCACCTTAATTTTATTCTTTTTGCCTGCACCCATTGCCTCTGGGAAGGCTTGCACAACACCATGGTCGGTTATTGCAACAGCCTTATGCCCCCACTTAGCTGCACGCTTTATGTAGTCGCTTACCGAGTTCATGCCGTCCATTTGGGACATTGACGAGTGCAAATGTAGTTCCACCCTTTTTTCCTCGCAAACATCTGCTTCCTCCAGCTTTTTTCTTATGTTTATATCGAAAACCTTCATGGAAATATCCTTCTCAAAGCGGTTGAACTCAATATCACCCCGCAGTGCAAGGGTCATTCCTTCCTTTATATGCTCCCCAAACTTAATGTAATCTTCCTTTTTAAAAAGCCTACTAACTTTAAGGGAAGATGTTTGGTCGGTTATAGAAAGGTTTAGTACAACAAATCTGCCATCCTTAACCTCACGTGTTGCAACGGCAAAAACATCCCCCTCTACCGCTACCCTGCCACTTTCGGCATTAATGCTAGATAACTTTGTGATTTGATCCCTTATTTCCTTGCCTAGTATAATATTATCTATTATTGGTTTAACCAAGTCTTTTCGTGATGCTTCTTCCACGTTTGCCCGCACTTGTGGTGTGACTATATTCTTAAATACTTGCGCGGCTTTATCACTGTTGTTATGCAAAATCTCAGTATTGCCAACAAAGTTAACCTTGCAATTTATGGAAAATTCCTTATGTATAAGAATTTCTATCTTTTTATCGCACCCGATTTTTTTAAGTATTGCCATACCACCATGCTTTAGGTTTATGTTTAAATTGTTGCCATCTCGCTCAATGCTTGCTCCACTTAAAAATCCATTTGCTCCTGCCACTTCCATTTTGCAATAATCAATAACCGTTTCAAAATAGTCTTTATTAAAAAACTCCTGATTTGTGTACTTTAAATCTATTGTAAGTTTATTTAATTTATAAACCTTTTTAATCCCCTCTATAACCTCTGCCAAGTCCTCACGTTTTACAATCACATCAGAAAATGACAAAATCATATTAATAGTGCGTTCCTTTTTTGAAACAAGCGCACTATCAATATGACAATTTTCACAAATATATTTTGCCCGTTCAGGCACGTTATAAAGCTTAAAAAGCGAGTTGAAATCTAATTTCTTTTCATTTCCCAATTTTTTCACCTATATCTTTTCAATTTCTTCAACCAATGAGCTTAAAATATCATCATATTTAACCTTCTTGATAATTTTACCTTTCGCAAAAATTATCCCCTCACCATTACCCCCCGCAACTCCAATATCCGCCTCCCTTGCCTCACCCGGTCCGTTAACTGCACACCCCATTATTGCTACCTTTATGTTTTTATTGCAATCTTTAAGTGCAATTTCTGTCCCTTTCGCAAGGTTTATCAAGTCAATCTTGCACCTACCACACGTTGGGCACGAAACAAAGGAAATTCCGTCCTTTAAAATACCGCACCCCTTTAATATGTTGCGAGCGCTTATAACCTCTTTAACAGGGTCATCTGTTAGGGAAACCCTAATCGTATCCCCTATCCCGTCACAAAGTAGTGACCCAAGTGCAACCGAGGACTTTATAACCCCCATCTCGTAAGTTCCAGCCTCTGTCACACCTAAATGAAGGGGATAGTCCACATGCTCGGCAAGTATCCTATACCCCACAATTGTATCCACAACGTTGGATGCCTTAATGGATATTGCGATGTCGTCAAAATCAAATTTATTCAGTAGTGCGACGTGATAAAGGGCGCTCTCCACCATTCCTTGGGGGGTTGGCCTTTGGTATTTTTCCAAAATATGCTTTTCAATAGATCCACTATTAACCCCAATGCGTATTGGTATTTTTTGTAAATCACACATCTTTGCAACCATTTTCACGTTTTGCTCATCCCCTATATTGCCTGGATTTATGCGGATTTTATCCACCCCACACTCCCCACACAAAAGGGCAAGCTTATAGTCAAAGTGAATATCCGCAACAATTGGGATACTCACCTTTGCTTTTATTTTTTCAATAGCACGTGCGTCGTCACTATCCAAAACTGCCACTCGTACAATATCGCACTTTGCTTTTTCAAGCTCTAGAATTTGTGCAACTGTTTTTTCAACATCAGCAGTTCTCGTTGTGCACATTGATTGTGTGGTAATTCTTGAATCCCCACCAATCAAAACGCCCCCAACATTTATTTGCTTTGTTTTTATTCTTTTAATTTCCATATCTTCTCCATTTTAGTTAATAACAAGCCTAACAATATCGTTAAAAGTTATCAAAACTGAAAACCCAAGTATCAACACAAGTCCGCCAAAATGCACGTAACCCTCATATTTTGCCGGAACTGGTTTTCTTAAAATAACCTCAAGTATCAAAAAAACTATGCGTCCACCATCAAGTGCCGGAAGGGGCATAAGGTTTAAAACCCCTAAGTTTATGGCAATCAGCACCACTATAGAAAGCAAATTTCGTATACCCGCATTTGCTGCATCTCCGATTACGGTGGTTACACCAACCGGACCAGAGACGTCGGAGATTGGCACGTTACCCGTTAGCAAATCAAAAAAGCTAACCCAAATAAGCTTTGCTGTGTTTACCGACTTGTTAAAGCTGTCCTTTAAAACGTGGAGGATGTTGTTATCCTGTCGCTCCACATAAAAATCGGTGGTATATACACGCTCAACCTTGCCTTTATCCCTAATATCCCCTGTGTATTCACTCTTGTCAACCTCAAAATATGGGAAGGTAATTCCACTTAAAACCACCTTTTCGCCACCACGCACAACAACTATATCAATATTATCCTTTGGAAAGCGGTTAAGATAATACAAAATATCATCTGCTGCCCTTATTTTTTGGTTGTCAATCTTCACAATTTTATCCCCGACCATCATTCCTGCATCCTTTGTTGGGGTTGCCCCCTCCTTAAAGGAGGCAATTACTGTGTTTGTGGCTGCCTCGTTACTGCCAAAAAGTATAACCAGCACCAAGAAACCTGTTAATAAGTTCATCAGAGCTCCCGAAACCAAAATAAAAAAGCGCGCCGCAATGGATTTTGAGCCAAACG
>CAZMCJ010000067.1:3972-7187 GCA_964564795.1 uncultured Eubacteriales bacterium
CGCCCCTTCACCCTCCGCCTCGGTATCCTCCCCTTCCATTTGGCAGAAACCACCTATTGGAAAAAGCCTTAGAGAGTAAAGGGTTCCGTTTTTTTCCTTAGAGTACAGCGCAGGTCCCATTCCTATTGCAAACTCCAAAACATTAACACCCATTTTTTTTGCCGCCAAAAAATGTCCAAGCTCGTGTGTGAAAATTAAGAAACCAAAAACTAAAATTGCAACAATAATCAAAATATTTCTCCTTTATACTAAGCTTTTAACCATTTCTCTGCTCCATTTGTCTGCTTCTATTATATCATGAATTGTGGGTTTTATATGCAATTTGTGGTTAGTTAGTGCTTTTTCTACAAGGTTTTCAATTTGGTAAAATTTTATTTTTCCGCTTAGGAAAAGCTCCACTGCCATCTCGTTTGCACCATTTAGCACAGCAGTTGCTGTTCCCCCTATTTTTGCGCTTTCAATTGCTAGGCTCAAACACCCAAATGTTTGCATATCCGGCTCAAAAAAGGTTAACTTTGCAAGCTTTTTAAAGTCCAGCCCCTCTACCCCGCAAGACACCCTATCAGGATAGGTTAGTGCATATCCAATCGGGTGGCACATATCTGCACTGCCAAGCTGTGCAATCACCGAGCTATCCACAAACTCAACCATAGAATGGATTATGCTCTCCCTGTGTACTATAACTTCAATCATATCAGGGGAGACGTTGAAAAGGTGCATTGCCTCAATAAATTCAAGCCCCTTATTCATCAGTGTTGCGCTGTCTATTGTTATCTTTGCTCCCATTTCCCAGTTTGGGTGCTTTAGAGCTTGCTCTTTTGTAACCCTTTTAAGCTGCTCTTTGGTATAACCAAAAAATGGCCCGCCCGATGCTGTTAAAATAAGCTTCTTAACTTCTCTTTGGTTCCCTGCACATAAGCATTGAAATATTGCACTATGCTCACTATCAACGGGCAAAATATCAACCCCCATCTCGTTAGCTAGGGGCATAATAATTTCGCCCCCAACCACCAAACTTTCCTTATTGGCAAGGGCGATTGTCTTTTTATGCTTTATCGCTTCGATAGTGGGCAACATTCCCGCACTGCCCATAACAGAGTTAAGAACCATCTCGCAGCTTTCCTCCACTGCGCACTCAATAATCCCCTCACTGCCACACATAACTTTAACATTTGTATCGTTTAGTTTAATTTTTAAATCGTTATACAAGTTTTGGTCGCCAATTGCAACCATTTTAACCTTATATTTTCTTGCCATTTGGCTTAGAAAATCAGTGTTTTGGTATGCACTTAGCGCTGTCACTTCAATATTTTTCAAGTTATCAACCGTTTTTAATGCTTGAGTTCCAATGGAGCCGCTACACCCCAAGATAGAAATTTTTTTAACCATTATGCCTCCTAAACAATGAATTGTACTGTGGATAAAAAGTAAAACAGAACAGGGGCTACAAAAAACACACTATCAAACCTATCCATCACACCGCCATGACCCGGGAATATGTTACCAAAATCCTTAACACCAATTTGTCGCTTTATTATAGACTCTGAAAGGTCGCCAATTTGCCCAACTAAAGAGCAAACAAGCCCCACCAGTGCTAGCGGGATAAGGTTAACAATCTGTCTATTAAATCCAAAACGCATAATAATAGCAAAAATCATAACACTTGCCATACCACCTATAAGCCCGAATACTGACCCTTCAACTGTTTTATTTGGGCTGATTGACGGACAAAGCTTGTGCTTGCCAAATATAGAGCCAAAAATGTATGCAAATGTATCTGTCACCCATGGTATCATAAAAACAAGGTAGACTAGGTGCACTCCATCAACCATTCGCCTTATTGCCACTATGGTTGCAAGGGGGACACAAATTAGATAGGAGAATGTAAACATTAATGCAACATCTTTGAAATTAATGCATTCGTGACGTGCAAGCAAAATCAAAAATAGCACTATCATAAAAACATAAACAAATGCTGCATTTGTTATTGTTGGTAAAAACTCGCTAAACTGATATGATGCCACAAAAATATAAGAAACTATCATAAGCTCCGGCTTTTTGTTTTTCAAAACCACATTTCCAATTTCATTAAGTGCAAGCACAGCCATCACTGCTGCTGCAATATTAAAAACAGCAGTATGCGATAATAACAGTATTCCAACTAGTAGCACAATTCCAGCAACGGAAGTCTTTAATCGTTTTACCATCTATATACCCCCAAACCTTCTATTTCTTTTATTATAGTCCGCAATTGCTAAATCCAAATCGCTTGGCTTAAAATCCGGCCACAAAATATTTGAAAACCAAAGTTCACTATATGCACTCTGCCACAACATAAAGTTTGACAGCCTAAATTCTCCACTTGGGCGTATAATCAAATCCGGGTCCGGTTGATCTTTTGTGTATATATAATTTGAAATTGTTTGCTCATTTAAATCATTTTTGTTTAATATTCCATTTTCTATATCATCAACTATTTTTTTAACCGCAAAGGTTATTTCATCACGTCCGCCATAATTTATGGCAATATTAAGGGTTACACCATCGTTATGCGCACTTTTTTCTTCTAATTCTTTAATATCCTTTTGCAGCTCATGTGGAAATGGATCTATGTTACCGATGAATCTTATTTTAACATTCTCTTCCTCAAGTTTACCCATTGCTCCAACAATATAATCGTGAAGAAGGGCGCAGATATTGTCAACTTCACTTTGTGGTCGTTTCCAATTTTCTGTTGAAAAGGCATAGACAGTTAAAAACTTTATCCCTTTGTCACGTGCGTATAGTACAATTGTTTTAAATGTTTCCGCCCCAAATTTATGGCCTAATGTGCGGTCCAAGCCTCTCTTTTTTGCCCATCTACCATTTCCATCCATTATTATACCAATATGTAGGGGCATTTTAATTGTTTCCGTTGTTGATTTTTTCTTATTATTAAATAGTTTTAGCATATAATATCCTCTTATACAATTCAAAAATATGGGAGGCAACTTAAAATCACCCCCCACGATTTTGTTAAACCGCTATATTTCCAAAATTTCTTTTTCTTTCTTTGCAACTATTCCATCAATCTCTTTGATAGATTTATCGTGAAGGTCTTGGATTTTCTTTTCCATTTGCTTCAAATCGTCCTCTGTAATTTCCTTTTTCTTTTCCATAGATTTAAACTTATCGTTTCCATCACGTCTGATTGCACGAATTGCAACCTTTCCAGC
>CAZMCJ010000068.1:0-7179 GCA_964564795.1 uncultured Eubacteriales bacterium
TGCCCTAAGCAAGAGGATATTCCTTTCTATAAAAAGCAAACAAGAATTGCGCTTGAAAATTGCGGTTTTGCTGATGCAACATCAATCGAAGAATACATAGCAAGGGGCGGCTATGCTGCTACTGCAAAGGCATTGTTCGAGATGCAGCCAAGCGATATTCTAAACGAAATCACAGAAAGTAACCTTCGTGGAAGAGGGGGCGGCGGCTTTAAGGCTGGTATCAAGTGGAACCAAGTTGCTCGCCAAGACCAAGAGGTTAAGTATGTTGTTTGTAACGGTGACGAGGGCGACCCCGGCGCATTTATGGACGGCAGCGTTATGGAAGGCGACCCACACAAGATGATTGAGGGTATGATTATTGCAGGTATCGCAACCGGCTCTAAATATGGATATATATACGTTAGGGCAGAGTACCCACTAGCAGTTGAGCGTTTGACATTGGCAATAGAGCAAGCTAAAGAAAAAGGCTTGTTGGGTGATAATATTTTAGGCTCAGACTTCTCCTTCGACTTAAGAATTAGCCAAGGTGCAGGCGCATTTGTTTGCGGCGAGGGTAGTGCTCTTACAGCATCTATCGAGGGCAACCGTGGTATGCCACGTGTTAAACCGCCAAGAACAGTTGAAAAGGGCTTGTTTGAAAAGCCAACTGTTTTAAATAACGTTGAAACATTTGCAAACGTTCCAGCCATTATTTTAAACGGTGCAGCGTGGTACAAAGGCATAGGTCCAGAAAAAAGCCCTGGAACAAAGGCTTTTGCTCTAACAGGTAACATTGCAAACACCGGACTTATCGAGGTTCCAATGGGAACAACTCTTAAAGAGGTTATTTTTGATATCGGTGGCGGAATTAAGGACGATGCAAACTTTAAAGCTGTTCAAATTGGTGGACCATCAGGTGGATGCTTGACTAAGGAACATTTTGACTTGCCACTTGATTTTGACTCCCTTAAAAAGGTTGGTGCCATGATTGGCTCGGGCGGTCTTGTTGTTATGAACGATAAAACTTGTATGGTTGAGGTTGCACGTTTCTTTATGCAGTTCACCCAAAACGAGTCTTGCGGAAAATGCACACCATGCAGAGAAGGCACAAAGAGAATGTTTGATATTTTGGAGAAGATTGTGGCTGGAGAAGGCACTTTGGCAGATTTGGATATGCTTGAGGAATTAGGCGAGATGATTTCTGCAACTGCTCTTTGCGGTCTTGGCAAAACTGCTGCTTCCCCTGTTCTTTCAACACTTAAATACTTCAAAGATGAATACCTTGCACACGTTGTGGATAAGAAATGCCCAGCGGGCGAGTGTGGAGCACTTAAGAGGGTTGTTATTGATAGAGATAAGTGTGTTGGTTGTAGCAAGTGCGCACGTCACTGTCCTGTTAATGCAATCAGCGGAGAGATTAAGCACCCTTATTCAATTGACCACAACATTTGTATTAAATGTGGCGTTTGTATTGAATCATGCAACTTTGGTGCAATAAGTGAGGAGTGGTAAAATATGAATAAATATATGATAGTTGACGGTGTTCGTGTTGAATACGATAATGAGGTGAACATTCTAGACGTTGTAAGACGTGGTGGAGTTGAATTGCCAACATTCTGCTACTATTCTGAGCTTTCCGTTTACGGTGCATGCAGAATGTGTGTGGTTGAGGACGAGTGGGGGGGAATAATTGCTTCTTGCTCCACACCGCCTAGAGATAAAATGCAAATAAAAACAAATACCCCAAAATTGCAAAAATACAGAAAGATGATTTTGGAGCTACTGCTAGCAAGCCACTGCCGAGATTGCACAACTTGCGAAAAGAGTGGTAAATGTAAGCTTCAAGAGCTTGCATCCAGATTTGGCATAAAGGGTGTTCGTTTCCCTAATGGATTTAACGAAAGCCCAATTGATGATAGCTCTAACTCAATCGTTCGTGACCAAAGCAAATGCATACTTTGCGGTGACTGCGTTAGAATGTGTAACGAAGTGCAAAACGTTGGCGCAATTGATTTTGCTCATCGTGGTGCAAAGATGATTGTTACACCTGCTTTCGAGAAAAGCGTGAAGGATACACCTTGCGTTAACTGCGGTCAATGTGCTGCTGTTTGCCCAACAGGTGCAATTGTTGTAAAAAGCCAAAACAAGCAAATGTGGGATGCACTCCACGACGACACAAAGAGAATTGCTGTGCAAATTGCTCCGGCGGTTCGTGTTGCACTAGGCGAGGAGTTTGGCATTGAAAATGGTCAAGACGTTATCGGCAAAACTTCAGCAGCTCTAAGAAAGCTTGGTTTTGACGAAATTTATGATACATCTTTAGGTGCGGACCTTACAATTATGGAGGAATCAAAAGAGTTCCTAAATAGGCTTGATAAGGGGGAAAACCTTCCACTATTTACATCGTGCTGCCCAGCGTGGGTTCGCTATGTGGAAAATAACCACCCACACCTTATGAATAACGTTTCCAGCTGTCGTTCTCCAATGCAAATGTTCTCCCCTGTTATTAAGGAGCATTTCGCAGGTAGAGATGCAATGGAAGGCAAAACAACTTTGGTTGCAGCAATTATGCCTTGCAGCGCAAAGAAGGACGAAGCAAAAAGAGATGAGTTTAGAAATGCAGCGGGCATTGACCCAACTGACTTTGTTATAACAACTTATGAGCTAGCACAGATGATTAAAGAGGCGGGTATTGATTTTAAAAACATTAAGCCGGAAGCATCTGATATGCCGTTCTCCCTTTACTCTGGCGGTGGTGTTATATTTGGCGTTACCGGCGGTGTAACTGAGGCAGTTATCCGTAGAGTAATGGATGATAAGAGCCAAAGAGCACTTAACGATATTGAATATTGCGGAGTTAGAGGAGACGATGGCATTAAGGAGTTCGACCTTGATGTTGACGGAACAATCCTTAAGGTTGCGGTTGTGAGCGGGCTTGCAAATGCAGAGGAAGTTATAAGAAAAATGGAAAGTGGCGAAGCTACTTACCACTTTATTGAAGTTATGGCGTGCCCAGGCGGTTGCGTATGCGGCGCCGGCCAACCATTCTCATTAAAGAGGGGCAAGGAGCAACGCACAACCGGAATGTACAAATCAGATAAGTTGACTCAATTCAAGAGAAGTGAGGAAAACCCAATGATTGTTTCCCTTTACGGCGGGCTTTTAAAAGGCAAAACTAAAGAGATGCTCCACGTACACTATCACAAAAGGGAGGAAAACTAAATGACAACAGTAAGCATTTGCATCGGTAGCGCGTGCCACCTTAAAGGTTCTTACAATGTGATTAACGCTATGCAAGAATTGATTGATGATAACAACCTTATGGATAAGGTGGAAATCAAAGCAGTTTTTTGCCTAGGGCAATGTGTTAAGGCGGTTGCGGTAAAGATTGATGACGAAGAAGAAGTTTACTCCGTTAACCCAAAAACAGTTAAAGAATTTTTTAACACCAAAATAAAAACAAGAGTATAATCCCAAACAAAAAGTGGTAGCTATATGCTACCACTTTTTTTATTTGTTTAAGGGTAAAAACTTCAGTCGTAATTTATAGTTTTTGCGTAGCGCTTTGGCGAATTTCTATCATCTTCCAATTAAAGAAACCATATAAATCGTTGATTAGGAACACAACAAAGCATATTATCATCGGCAGATACATAGTATCCTCAATGGTTGCAAGCAGCCAAAGGACTATAAGCACAATATCATTTGCCATATAGCCAACGGCGTAATACGGACTTCGCATAAAAGTCATGTAAGAGGCAAGGAAGCTGGTTGAAACAGAAACTGTGCTAAAGAATAGGTTGGTTGTATTTAGTGCCTTTAGAATAAAGTAAAATATGATTGTTACGATAATGGTTAGCAAAAACATTACCATAACCTGAGGTTTTGTCATACGATTAACCGTTACTTCTGCAGTTTCTTCGTATGGGTGCTTGCTCCACGATATAACCGCCAAAATTGCAATGGGGGAGGTCATGCCAAGATAGGTTAGCATCTCTCCGTAATAGCCAAAGAAAAATGAAATTATCCCATAAAAAACTGAAAAAACTATGGTTAAAATCTGGCCGAGAACATATCCCTTTGCGACGAATATAAGTGCGGTAACCCCAATTAGAGAAGCTATTAGCGTTAAATAATTATTTGTGTATGATAGCAGAAATGAGGTGGAAACAATGATGACGGAGCAAAGCCATAGTGCAATTTCACCCTTTGATAAACCTATAAATAAACTTTTAATTTTCATAAAACCTCCAAAAAAATAGCACCCGCTAAACACATCTTCCTAGACCTGCTGATGTGTTAACGAATGCGCTGCATTCTTTCTACCCGGTGGCAGATTTTTTAAGTTATTATCAAATATATATTGTTTTTTTTCTTTTGTCAATAGTTTGATTCTCTTTTTCTATGATTTAGAGATGTTTGGGCGATAAAAAAAGCTGCCACTAAATTGTGACAGCTTTTTATATGTTTAAATTTTAGTAAGCAATACCTTGAGAAAGCATAGCGTTTGCAATCTTTGTAAAGCCTGCAATGTTTGCGCCAACGATAAGGTTATCTTCAAAACCGTATTCCTTAGCAGCATCAGAAGCATTTTTGTAGATGCCTTGCATAATTTCCATAAGCTTTGCATCAACTTCTTCAAATGTCCAAGAAATTCTCATAGAGTTTTGAGTCATCTCAAGACCACTAACAGCAACACCCCCTGCATTTGCAGCCTTTGATGGTGCGAAAAGAACAGTGCTCTCAACAAAAGCGTTCATAGCTTCGATTGTGGAAGACATATTAGAGCCTTCAGCAACAACCTTACAACCGTTCTTGATTAGCATCTGGGCATCAGCAAGTTGGATTTCGTTTTGAGTTGCACAAGGAAGAGCAATATCACAAGGGATAGACCAAATTCCCTTGCCCTCAGTATATTTAGCGGTTGGAACGTACTTAGTGTACTCGCTAAGTCTAACTCTCTTAACCTCTTTCAAGTCTTTGATAACATCAAGTTTAATACCGTCTGCATCGTAGATGTATCCGTTAGAGTCGCACATTGCAACAACCTTACCACCGAATTGAGTTGCCTTTTCGGCAGCGTAGATTGCAACATTTCCACTACCAGAAACAAGAACAGTCTTACCCTCGAAAGACATACCCTTAGCTTTTAGCATTTCGTTTGCAAAGTAGCAAAGACCATAGCCGGTTGCTTGTGTTCTGCAAAGAGAACCGCCAAAAGGAATACCTTTACCGGTCAAAACTCCGGAGAACTCATTTGTGATTCTCTTATATTGACCAAACATATATCCGATTTCCCTTGCACCAACTCCAATATCGCCGGCAGGTCCGTCAGTGAATTGACCAATATGACGGTAAAGCTCTGTTACGAAGCTTTGGCAGAAACGCATAACTTCCATCTCACTCTTGCCCTTAGGGTCGAAGTCGCTTCCGCCCTTACCGCCGCCCATAGGTAATCCTGTTAGGGAGTTTTTAAAGCATTGCTCAAAACCAAGAAACTTTATGATTGAAGCATTAACAGATGGGTGGAAACGAAGTCCGCCCTTGTAAGGTCCAATTGCAGAGTTGAACTGAACTCTATATCCACGGTTAACTTGAACAACGCCGTTGTCGTCAACCCAAGAAACTCTGAAAGAAACAAGGCGCTCAGGCTCAACCAGTCTTTCCATTATTGCATATCTTTCTAGCTCAGGACGTCTTTCAACAACTGGCTCAAAAGAAATAAGAACTTCTTCAACCGCTTGTTGGAATTCAAGTTGATCAGGGTAATTTTTCTTAACCCCTTCAAAAACTCTTTGTAAATAACTGTTTTTTAGTGCCATAATTTAAAATCCTCCCATACTTCTATTTGTTATAGTATATAATAAAAACTATGATTATGCAATATTTTTATTTGAGAAAATCATAATTTTATTAAATTTTACTATAAATTTAAGAAATACGGGAGTGAAAATGGTTTTTTTGCTTTATCTTAACTTTTTTCTTGCAAATTAAACAAGCACAATACCTAGTCTTTTAGCGGCAGAAACAGCCTCTTCCAAAGATGGGGAAGCGTCTCTTAAAACTAAACGTCCGCCACCACGGTTTAGTGTATCCACAAAGCAAGTCATCTCGTCTGTTTCAATTGTGATTTTTTGGATTTGAGGCTCGTGGTTTTCAACAATTTCCACTTCAATGCCTGCGTCCTTAATCATATATACAGATTTGTTGTACATCTCGTAATCATCAGTTGATGCGCCAAAGCCAGCGCCCATCAAAACGCCGGGAACGTTGATTGCACGACGAGCAAAAAGCTCTGGGTAAAGCTCAATCTTAATCTTTTTAATTTTGCCCTTTGCAAGCTCGTGCGCAATACGCGCAGCATTTGTTGGTGAACCAACAGCCTGGCTGCTTCCACCAACAACGGCATCACCATATGTGTTAGTAATTGGTGTGGTACCAAGCGCCATTTTTTTTGCAATTTCCTTTGCTTTTATAAGTGTTTCTTCGATGTGTTTTGCCTCGGCATCACGCACCTCTTTGGAAACAAGTTCTTCAACCTGTGGTTTTCTCTTAAAGAATGGCTCCATAAACGTTACAACGTTTGGAACGATGTGAGTTGCTGAGTCTTTATGAGCCTCTGCCGCCATTGCCATCATAACGTCGATAGGAACGTTAACAGTCATATCAACCCTAAGGCAAAGATTTGCGCAGTACATACCGATTAGTATTGCGCCGCCAACGTGGCTTGTACAAAGTGCCGGCACCAAAACACGTGGTGTGCATGGAACAGCAATGGTTGGGGAAATGGCAAGAACCATTGCCTTCTCCATTTGCTCTGCATTGCCACCCTTAAGTGCAACAACAGCAGCAGCAGTAGCGGCAGCGCCTGCGCCAAAGCCTTCCATATTGCAGCCTGTTGTGATTTTACCAACCCTAAAAATCCCGCCAATTTTCATAATAAGGCAAGCAATTTCGCCAACAACAGTTTCATCATAGCCTGCAACAACCATAGCCTTAACAAGACCTGCGTAAGGACAGGAGTCGCCGGTGCCAGCACAAGGGCGAAGACCTATGCAGTGGTTGCCAACTTGTGCGCCAAGGGTGTAAAGAAGTGCGTTGTCAAGGAACGTGTCCTCAAAACACTTTGGCCCATCAATTTTGTTAAGCTGAGAGGCAACAGTGCCAAGCAAAATGCTTTCGCCGCCATCAAGCCCGATG
>CAZMCJ010000069.1:0-6955 GCA_964564795.1 uncultured Eubacteriales bacterium
AGGGCGATAATTGGCACCTTAGCCCCACAAGGAATAAAGCTTGTTGTGATTATTGTCATCCGCCTGTCCTTTTCGCTCTCGATGGTTCGCGACGCCATAATGCCAGGCACACTGCACCCTGTGCCAACAAGCATTGGAATGAAGGATTTTCCCGAAAGCCCAAACTTGCGAAACACCTTATCCATTATAAAGGCAACACGCCCCATATATCCGCAGTCCTCCAAAATGCTTAGGAATAAAAACAGCAATAGTAGCTGTGGCACAAATCCAATAACTGCACCAACACCACCGATAATACCCTCTGTGATTAGGGAGTTTAGCCACTCGGCTGTGCCAATGTTTATCAAAAATTCTTCAACGCCCGGGGCAATAATCTCGCCAAACAGCACATCATTCGTCCAGTCCGTCATCCATGCGCCAAGTGTGGAAACACACACGAAATAAAGCAAGAA
Organism: uncultured Eubacteriales bacterium; assembly: GCA_964564795.1. Lineage (GTDB taxonomy): Bacteria > Bacillota > Clostridia > Oscillospirales > RGIG577 > CAZMCJ01. The sequence goes on from CAZMCJ010000069.1 coordinate 453, forward strand.
CATAACTCCCGCAAAGATTGGGAATGCCAAAAACTTGTTTGTTACAACCCTATCTATTTTATCAGAAAGTGTTAGCCCCCCCCTTGTTTTGAGCTTTAGAACAGAGGGTACAATATTCGCAATAAACGTATATCGCTTGCTAATTATAATGCTCTCGGCGTCATCATTCTCTCGTTCTTCCCAAGCCCTAATAATTTTTTCTATACTAGCCTTTTCCACCTCCATAAGATTTATTTGCTTTAAAACCCTTTGGTCACGCTCAAAAACCTTTACCCTTAAAAATGCAAGATTTTGAGTTGTTGTTTCTTTAATAATATTTTCAATTTCCTCAAGGGATTGCTCCAACTCGTCGGGAAACAGCTTAACATCTATGCTTTTTGTACCTTTTTTAGCTTGCTCAATGCCTTTCTCAATCGCCTCTTTCATCCCTCCCCCCTTAATTGCTGACATTTTTATAACTGGGCAATTAAGTATTTGTGATAACTTTTTAACGTCAATTTCATCGCCATTTTTCTCCAAAATATCCGCCATATTAAGTGCCACCACAAGTGGAATGTTCATCTCCATCAACTGTGTTGTTAAGTAAAGGCTACGCTCAATGCTTGTTGAGTCTACAATATTAAGTATCAAATCGGGCTTTTCATTAATAATAAAATCACGCGTTACAATCTCCTCCGGCGTGTATGGGGACAGCGAATAAATGCCCGGAAGATCCACCACCTCTATATCTTTGTTCCATTTTACAATGCCACCTTTTTTTTCAACCGTTACCCCGGGCCAGTTGCCCACGTACTGGTTGCTCCCCGTCAGCGCATTAAATATTGTTGTTTTTCCGCTGTTTGGGTTTCCAACAAGTGCAATTTTTATGCTCATTTTATTTCCTCCGCTTATAAAGTTAGCCCACGCTAACCCGTTATTAAAAAATTATTGTATACTTATCATCTTTGCATCACTTTTTCTTAGCGTAAGCTGGTAGCCACGCACGCAAATTTCTATCGGGTCGCCAAGTGGTGCCGCCTTGCACACAACAACCTTCGCACCTTTTGTTATTCCCATATCCATAATTCTGCGCCTTAGTGCGCCTTCTCCCCAAACTTTTTCCACCACAACATTTTCGCCAATTTTTATTACATCTAGTGTTTTCATTTAAATTCCTCCTGATTTTATAGTTAGCGCAAGCTAACTTAAAGGTAATAAGCAAAGTTAGCCATTGCTAACCATACTTATTTTACTACTAAATTATTGATTTGTCAACCTTATTTTAAATATTTATTTTGATTAAAATTGATTATGAATTAGCTTTACTTTGCTTAAACTTCCACCACAAAGCACGCAGTTGTTCCGCCACTTGTCCCTTATAATGTTACTTTTATTGTTGTGCCATCAGCATTACTATCAATGCCGATCTCGCCACCATGGACCTCCACAATATGCTTTACAATTGAAAGCCCAAGCCCGGTGCCACCCGTCTTTTTGGAGCGGGATTTATCCACCCTGTAAAACCGCTCAAAAATTCTGCCAATATGCTCCTTTGCAATACCAATCCCCGTATCACTAACGATGATTTCTGCACGTTCCCCTGCCTGTTCAAGTGTGACGTTAACACTTCCCCCCTCTTTATTGTAAATGATTGCATTGTCTATAAGATTTTGAAAGAGTTCATACAGCATCTTTTTATTAACTTTTGCTACAACTTCTCCACCCGTTATGTTAAGTGAGATATTTTTCTCCATTGCCATTGGCTGCAAATCAGCCATAACTTCTTTTACCACTTCATTTACGCACATAAACTCCTTTGCAATGTCCGTACTTTTCTCATCAAGTTCTGATAAATTTATTATATCATTAATCAGAATCCCCATTCGCTGAGCCTCATTTTTTATTTTTGCCGCAAACACCTTCTGATCCTCTTTTGGAACCATTTCATTCTCTATAAGCTCCGCAAATCCTGATATTATGGTAAGTGGTGTTTTAAGCTCATGAGAAATATTTGCAGAAAACTCCCTACGTATTTTCTCGTTCTGGGCGCTTAGTGTTATGTCCAGGATAAATATAACCCCACCGCCTTGTGGTGCACTGTTAAAAAACATATGGTATGTTTTTCCATCTTTTTGCAAAATATAGTTTGAGCTTTCCCCTGCAATTGCATTTTTAACATTATCCAAAATATGCAAGTTACGGGTACATTCAGCAATCCCCTTATCCATCACAAGTGTTCCACCAAAAGCCAAATTTGCACTTGAATTAGCAGAGATAATCACACTCTTCTCATCAAGAAATATTATACCCTCCTTCATATTTTCGCAAATAACTTTTATGGTATCAGACCGACTTTTAATCCTTGCAACTTGCTTTTTAATCTCTAACCGCTGCGCTGTAATCTTCCTAACAAGGGGAGCAAGCTCATCATATATTTCAATATTTTCGCTATCCAAATTTATTCTATTAATTGGTGCAACAACCCTCTTTGTAAATTTTGTAGCCACCAGCGTACAAATAAAAATAGCAACCAAAACAATTAGGGCAAGTATTGCAATAAAGCCGGAAAACAGGGAGGACACCGCACTTTCTTGAATGGCTAGACGAAGAACCTCGTTATCACTAATTTTAATGCAGTAGTAATAAATCATCTCATTATCCGTTTGTGAAAAACGCTCTGCTCTGCCCTCCCCCTTTTCAAACGCCTCAATAACCTCTGGCCTGTCAATGTGGCTACCTAGTATTTCTTTGTTGTTTTTGTTATCAAGGGTTACAATGCCACCCTTTTCAATAATGGTAACCCGAACATCAGCAAGGCTGCTTTTCATCTCCCCTGTAAAATGTGTTTTAACAAACAACCCAAGCACGCCCGATGTTATTATAATTCCGATAAGGGAGCAAATGCACATTCCCACAAAAATTTTCTTCTTCATGCTTATGCTCTCCCCTCGTCACCTTGCTTTATTTTGTAGCCAACCCCTCTAACCGTTTCCACAAGTGCACCACACCCCAAAAGCTTTTGACGCAAGGTTTTTATGTGCATATCAACAGTTCTACTCTCACCTTCAAACTCGTATCCCCACACATTTTGCAAAATTTTATCTCTACTTAGCACAATCCCTTTATTCTTAAGTAATAGAATTAAAAGCTCAAATTCCTTGTATGTCAGTGTGATTTCCTCCTCGCCAACAAATACAGCACGTTTCGCCTCGTCAATCCTTATGTCCCCCACCTTAAGAATCTCTGCCTGGGTTTTTTTTGTTCTTCTAAGCACTGCCTTAACCCTTGATATAAGCTCCAAAACAGAAAAAGGCTTAGTAACGTAATCGTCCGCACCCAAATCAAGTCCTTTTATTTTGTCATACTCGCTCCCCTTTGCCGTTAGCATAATTACAGGAATATCACAATACTGGTTGTTGCCCTTAATGTTTTTTAATATGGATATACCGTCCTCCCCCGGCAGCATAATATCAAGTAAAAATAAAGATGGAAGCTCTTTTTCACACTCTTTATAAAGGCCATTAGCCCCTTCAAATGCGCAAATATTAAGCCCTGCCCCCCCGAAAGCATCGCTTATTATCTCCCTTATATTTTCATCGTCTTCCACCAAATAAATTTTGCTCACTGCCTCTTCACCCCAACTAAAAGCTTATTTTGCTTTATGCTCTCCTGTAATTGCAAATAAAACCCACTCCGCAATATTAACTGCGTGGTCACCAATGCGCTCAAAATATTTTGCAATCATTATTAAATCAATTGCTATATCCCCGCCATCTCTATCCCTCTTTATCATATTCACCAAATCGTTTTTAACGGTGTCAAACAGCTCGTCAATTACATCGTCATATGCAATAACAGAGTTTGCAAGTTGCAAATCCTTGTTTACAAATGCATCAATACTGTTTGTTACCATATTAATTGTGTTAATCGCCATCTGCTTTATATGATCCATATTTTCTATATGCCCCCTACCATTTAGATGTAGGGTAATCTCCGCAATATCTCCCGCTTGGTCGCCAATTCTCTCCATATCCGTTATCATTTTAAGGGCGGATGAGATAAGACGCAAATCCCTTGCCACCGGCTGTTGTTGCAGTAATAATTTAAGGCAAAGACGTTCAATATCCTTCTCTTTTTGGTCAATTAAATCGTCCATTTCCACCGTTTTTTTAGCTAGTACTTTATCCTGCTTAATAAGTGCCTCCACCGATGCGGCAATTGCTGTTTCAATCAAAGCTCCCATCTCGATTAGCATATCGTTTAAGGCAGTTAACTGTTCATCAAATTTATTTCGCATTATCCAAACCTCCCTGTAATGTAATCTTCAGTTCTTTTATCCTTTGGAATGGAGAAAATATCTTCGGTATTACCATATTCCACAACCTCCCCCATAAGGAAAAATGCAGTTTTATCCGAAATTCTGGTTGCTTGCTGCATATTGTGTGTAACTATCACAACGGTGTATTTTTTCTTTAGTTCCATAACCAAATCCTCTATTTTACTTGTGGAGATTGGGTCAAGGGCGCTTGTAGGTTCGTCCATTAATAAAACCTCAGGCTCCACCGCAAGCGCACGTGCAATGCACAGACGTTGCTGTTGTCCACCCGACATAGAAAGTGCTGATTTATTTAATCTATCCTTCACTTCATCCCAAATTACTGCATTCCTTAGCGCCTTTTCCACAATATCATCAAGCTTGTGTTTTTGCTTTATTCCATGTGTTCGGGGGCCAAAGGCAATGTTATCGTAAATGCTCATTGGGAATGGATTTGGCTTTTGAAAAACCATTCCAACACGCTTACGAAGGGAATTAACATCAGGAGAATCAAATATATTCTCCCCATCCAACAAGATTTTTCCACTGATTTTGCACCCCTCAACCAAGTCGTTCATACGATTGATGGACTTTAAAAGAGTTGACTTGCCACAACCGGAAGGCCCAATAAATGATGTTATTTTGTTCTCCTCGATATTCATATTTATGTTTTTTAGTGCTTTAAAATCATTGTACCACAGTTCAATATTTTGGACAACTATCTTATCCATTTGCTCCTCCTACTGCCAGCCTTTTTGCAACAAAAGCGGCTAAACCATTTATTAAAATTACCATTAAAAGCAACACAACCGCAGTTGCATATGCCTCGTTTGTGTGCAGAGCCTCGCTTGAAAGTGCATTCATATGAACGGAGAGTGTGCGCCCCGAGTCAAATAAAACACTTCCCCCTTTTGCCCCTCCCGGAATTTGTGGAACCGTTCCCGATGTGTAGATAAGTGCTGCCGTTTCCCCCACAATCCTTCCTATTGAGAGTATAACACCCGCCAAAATACCGTTGGCAGCAGACGGCAACACTATCTTTAGCGTTGTTCTAAGGCGACCCGCACCAAGCCCAAAGCTGCCTTCTCTAAAGGTGTCGGACACCGCAAGCAGTGCCTCCTCCGCAGAGCGCATTATAAGTGGCAAAATCATAATTGCAAGGGTGAGTGCGCCGCCCAACAGCGAAACACCAAAACCCATATACTCCACAAAAAACAACATTCCAAAAAGCCCATAAACAATTGATGGTATGCCCGATAGCGTTTCTGTTGTAACCCTTATAACCTTAACAAAGCGGTTTTCCTTGCTTGCATACTCAACCAAGTAGATTGCGGAGAATACCCCAAGGGGCACCGAAACCAAAAGGGATAGCGCTGTCATCATAAATGTTGTGATTAACGATGGTAAGAGTGACACGTTGTCGCTTGTGTATTTCAGCTCAAAAAGGGATGGCTTTAAATGTGGCACGCCCTTTACTAAAATATAACCTATTATAAAAAACAGCATACTAAATGTGATTGCCGCCGCCACATATACTGCCCATTTAAGTAGTTTTGAGGTCATTTAAGCGCCCTCCTTTTTAAAATTGAAAAGGCAAGATTAATAAGCAAAATAAAAATAAACAAAACAAGTCCTGTTGATATTAGTGCTTCCCTGTGCAGTCCCTCCGCATAACCCATCTCTGTGATTATGTTTGCGGTTAGTGTTCTAACACCTTTTAACAGCTCGTTTGGCATACGCACAACCGCCTGGTTACCCGCAACCATTACAACCGCCATTGTTTCGCCAATTGCCCTGCCAATTCCGAGTGTTACCGCCGCCATAAGCCCCGATGTTGCGGCGGGGAGTGTTGCAAAAAACACTGCCTTTTCGTGGGTTGCACCAAGTGCAAGCGCTCCCTCGTAGTAGGACGATGGCACCGCCCTAATTGCGCTCCAGCTTATCTCAATTATTGTTGGCAGTATCATAACACCTAGTAATATGGAGGCACTTAGCATACTATTCCCGTTTCCTCCAAACAAAAGCCTTACTATTGGCACAATTATAACCATCCCAAAAAATCCATATACGATTGAGGGAATGCCTGCAAGAAGGGACAAAAGGGGTTTTAGCCTATTTGCCCATTTCTTAGGGCAAAATTTTTCCATAAAAACTGCGGTTAGTATGCCCGTTGGTACTCCAACAACTATTGCACCTATTGTTATATAAA
>CAZMCJ010000070.1:0-6914 GCA_964564795.1 uncultured Eubacteriales bacterium
TGAAATCATCTTGATGTTAACCCCTATATCTGCAAGAGCCTCAAACATTTTAGCCGCAACCCCTGGGTTGTTAACCATTCCCGCGCCAACGATGGATACTTTGGATATGTTCTCCTCGTGATCAATTTTCTTTGCACGTAGCTTATCAAGATTAGCCTCCAAAACCTTAAGAGCAGTCTCCAAATGATTTTTGGTAACTGTAAAGCTTATATCCTTTGTATTGTTTCTGCCAATTGATTGCAAAATAATATCCACGTTTACGCTGTGTTTTGCAAGAAGGGAGAACACTCTAAACGCTATTCCCGGCTCGTCATCCACCTCTATCAATGCAATTCTTGCAACATCATTATCCCTAGCAACACCCTTAACCAACATTCTCTCCACTTCTTTACCCTCCTTAACTATTGTTCCTCTAACTCTTTCAAAGCTACTTAGCACTTCAATTTCTATACCATATTTTTTAGCAAGCTCTACGCTCCTGTTGTGCAAAACGTTTGCACCCAAGCTTGCAAGCTCAAGCATTTCATCGTAGGTAATATCATCAAGCTTTTTGGCATTTGGACATATTCTTGGGTCTGTTGTGTAAACACCATTAACATCTGTATATATTTGGCACAAATCAGCCTTTAGCGCCGCAGCAAGAGCAACCGCTGATGTATCGGAGCCACCTCTGCCGAGTGTTGTAATATCCTTCATGGAGTTAATTCCTTGAAAGCCCGCAACAATAACAATTCTCTTTTTATCAAGAGCATTTTCAATGCGGTTTGTTTGGATGTGTTCAATTCTTGCGTTCCCATAGTTATCCTGTGTTGAAATTCCGGCTTGCCAACCAGTTAATGAGATAACAGGGTAACCAAGGCTTTCAATTGCCATCGCAAGTAATGAAATAGATATTTGCTCACCGGTTGAAAGTAGCATATCCATCTCACGTTTTGATGGGTTTTTATTGATCTCCGCTGCCTTTTCAATAAGGTCATCAGTTGTATCCCCTTGTGCGGAAACAACAACGACTACATTATTGCCTTGTTTGTATGTGTCCGTAACAACACGTGCCACGTTCATTAGCTTTTCGGTGTTTGCAACCGATGAACCCCCAAATTTTTGTACTACTAACATTGTTCTCCTCCTATAAAACGTTTATCACTGCTAATACTTCTAAATTATTTACCGCTATTTTTTCCAGTATATCCGCCTTTTTGCCCTCGTTAATAATAAAAGCCATCTGACTATCATTATCCCCATCAATCACCTTAATATCACCAAAGATTTCTTTAGCCTTCAAAAGATTTGCTTTATTTATTCTAATATAATATTTTACCATACAATCCATATGGTTTTCAACAACTTCTTTTTCTGCTTTTTCCCAGAAGAACCAACGACGTCTTTCCATATGCTTTGCAACGTCGATAATATCCGCAACAACAGCAGAAGCAGTTGGCATCTTACCCGCGCCCTTGCCGTAGAACATTATGTCGCCAACGTGATCCCCTGTAACGCAAACACCGTTAAACACATCGCTAACGTGGGAAAGTTGATGTTCCTTTGATACTAAGTGGGGTGCAACTTTAATATCCAACTTGCCGTTTTCAAGCAGCCTTGCACGCCCCAGAAGTTTTATAACCATTCCCGCTTTTTCTGCAAAATCAACATCTTGCTTTTCAATCTTTGTAATCCCCTCGGTGGAGATAAGGTCGCTATCCACATTTACCCCATAAACAAGGGAGGATAAAATGGCAATCTTCCTGCATGCATCATGCCCATCAACATCTGCGCTTGGGTTAAGCTCCGCATATCCCAGGTCTTGTGCGTCCTTAAGTGCCACGGCAAAATCTTTGCCACGCTCGAACATCTCTGTTAAAATATAGTTTGTGGTTCCATTCAATATACCGCAAATTTCTGTTACTGTGTTTGCACTAAGGCATTGGTAAAGTGGGCGAATAATTGGAATTCCTCCACCAACGCTTGCCTCAAACAAGTAGTTTAGGTTTTTATCCTTTGCGATTGTTAAAAGCTCTTGCCCTTTTGTTGCCACAAGCTCCTTGTTTGATGTTACAACGTGCTTGCCTGCAAGCAGCGCCCTTTTTGTAAATTCATAGGCGATTTTGGCACCACCGATAACCTCAACAACAATGTGAAGCTCTGGGTCATTTTCTATTATGCTAAAATCCTTAATCAGCTTATCTGCGTATGGGCTATCGGGGAAATCCCTAACATCCAAGATATATTTTAGGTTTATACTCTCGTTTGCTTTATCCTTAATAAACTTATTTGAGTTTGTTAGGATGTCCGCCACTCCACTTCCCACAGTTCCAAACCCAAGTATTGCCACGTTAATCATTATATTCTCCTCCTTCTATTCTGACGCCATAATTTCAAATTTAATTACACCGTTGTTTTGTCTAACTTTTTCTATCAGTGTGTCCAGCTTAACTCGCATATTGCCGGTCTGCACAGATATTGTGATGTTTGCAATGCCATTTATAGGAATATTCTGGTTTATCGTTAGTATGTTCATACCCGCTTTTGTGAATAGGTTAAGCAAGTTGGATAAAACGCCGGGTTCATCTTTCAAAACAGCATAAAGGGTAATTATTTTTTCCTTGCTCATCTCATAAAATGGAGCGATGGAGTCCTTATACTTGTAAAATGCGCTACGGCTTATCCCCGTCATTATAACTGCCTCGTTAATTGTTTTTGCCTTACCAAGCTTTAAAAGCTTGTTGGTTTCCACAACCTTTAGCAAAATTTCGGGTAGTGCTTGGCTGTTAACAATATAGTATATCGGCTTGTTCTTCATTCGTCCGCCCCCTGCACACATTTGTTTTTATTTCGTTAATATAGACTATACCATTTTCCAATATAAATGGCAAATCCGCATTTTAACGTTTTAATATGAAATCAATTGTTTTCTTTACTTTACTTTGTTTTTCTCTGTTTTTCTACCTATTTCATTTTTTATCATTTTTAACTAATATAACCTATTTTGTACATTAGTTTTTAATGATATTAGTAGAAAATACAAAAAAACAATTGAATTTTTATTTATAAGTGTTATAATTTATGTAAACCACTTTATAGTAATGAGGGTTTAATACTTTGGAGGTAAAAAGGAATGAAAATGGCTAAATATAAATACATTGTAATGTTAGGTGACGGTATGAGTGACCTTCCTATAAAAGAGTTAGGCGGGCTTACACCCCTAGAGGCAGCAAAGACACCAACCTTTGATTTCCTTGCCAAGCGGTCAACTGTCGGTGTGGTACATACAACACCCAATGAGATGAGCCCGGGCAGCGACGTTGCAAACCTTAGTGTTATGGGGTATGACCCCCTTAAATATCACACCGGAAGATCCCCACTGGAGGCTGCGAGCATTGGCGTTCCAATGCTATCCCACCAAACGACCTTCCGTACAAATTTTGTAACACTTAGCTGCGAGGATCAGCTAGAAGATAGAACAATGGTGGATTACAGCGCGGACGAAATTTCAACCGAAGAGGCCCAGGAGCTAATCACAGCACTAAACGACCACTTTAAAACCGATGTTCTTTCCTTTTTTACAGGAACAGGCTACCGCCATATTTTGCTGATGGACAGCATAGAGGACGGAATCTGCCTCACCCCTCCCCACGATATTTCCAACCAAAAGGTTATGGGGCATTTGCCATCCAGCCCTCTAATTTACGAGCTTATGGAAAAAAGCTTTGGCATTTTGAAGGACCACCCTGTTAACCAAAAACGTATTTTGGAGGGTAAAAACCCCGCCAACTCCATCTGGATTTGGGGGCAAGGAAAAAAAACCGTTCTTCCTTCCTTCTATGATAAATACGGCGTTCGTTCGGGTGCAATCTCTGCTGTTGATTTAATCAAGGGCATTGCAAAATCTGCCGATATGGAGATTTTTAATGTTGAGGGCGCAACGGGCAACTACCACACCAACTTTGTTGGCAAGGCGCAAATGGCGATTGACAAGCTAAACGAAGGGTACGATTTGCTTTATGTACACGTGGAGGCACCAGATGAGTGTGGACACCGTGGAGAAATTAAAGAAAAGGTCTATTCAATTGAACAAATTGATGGTATGCTAAATATGATAATTGAAAATATGGAAGCAAAGGGGCAGCCTTACAAAATTCTTGTAACCCCTGACCACGCAACCCCCCTTGCAACACTAACCCACTCCCGTGATGCTGTGCCATTTATGATTTTCGATAGCCAAAACCCGTTAAACCATGAAAATGCAAAGTATAGCGAAAGCTATGCAAACACACAAAACCTTGTTATTCCTGTTGGATTTGGGCATACTTTAATGGATAAATTCATTTTAGGATAGGTGATATAAATCGAACAAAAACATCAAAAGGTTATTTTAATAACATTTTACACGCTACTTTTTGGAGCCCTAGGGTATATTTTCTTTAAATATGCCCTGTGGGCTTTTATGCCTTTTCTGCTTGCATATTTGTTTGCACTCCTGATTGAGCCGGTGGTTTTATTCCTTAATAAAAAACTCCACCTTAACCGCAAGTTTGCAAGCTTGCTCACCGTGCTATCCTTCACCTCACTGTTGATTTTTGGGCTTTACTCTCTAATTGCACGGCTTATTTACGAGGGTGTGGGGCTACTTAAAAGCTTTGGAGATTTTCTTGCCACCTTCCCCACCTTTTTGGAGGAACTGGCTACCAATATCTCCCGCCTTTTTGCATTTATCCCAAAAGAAATTGTAGATTTCGGAAGCGTCTTTATTCCCGATATTTGGGCGCTTAACCTAAAGGTGCCCGATAATTTATCAAGCAGGATTATTGATTGGGCAACGGGCTTTGCAAAGGCTGTGCCCAGTATTTTCATCTTTATTGTTATTTTTGTGGTTGCCACCTTCTTTATTTCGTCTGATAAAAATTCGATTGACAACCTCCTTAAAAAATACAGCCCTAAACATTTGAAGGAGCTCTTTAAAACCACCAAAACGGAGATTATACTTACCTTTATGCGCTATATTAAAGCACAATTTAAGCTGATGTGCATAACCTTTTTGGAGCTTTTCATTGGGCTCTCCTTCCTTAATATCCCATACTCCCTTGCCCTTGCACTTTCTATTGCGGTGCTGGACGCCCTGCCCATCATCGGTACCGGTGGGGTGCTTATTCCCTGGGGGATTTACCTTGTAATCGTCGGGGATTATTTTATTGGCTTTGGCTTGCTCTCCCTTTATGGTATTGTTCTTTTAATGCGTCAGTTTTTAGAGCCAAAGATAATAGGGGAAAGTTTGGGTCTGCCACCAATTTTAACGCTTATGGCAATGTATTTTGGACTTCGTTTCTTCGGTTTTATTGGTATGATGCTGGGTCCAATCACCCTAATACTCCTTGTGTTTTTTAATCGCTGTGGTTATTTTGACAGCGTGTGGGCGTTCCTTAAAATTCAAAAGTAATAACGAAAAGTAGGTGTGAACAATATGCTCACACCTACTTTTCTGACTGTTTATTTCAATTTAAATAAATTGATTATGGTAATTTAGTAATATTCAAATCATCAAGGATAAACTGCGGAACTTCACCATCCCTAAAGAATAATGAATAGGTACTTTCACCTGAATTTGCACCCTTGCCCTTAACTATTACATCAGCATAAACTTCCTCATCTACCGGTATAACAAAGTTGTAGCGTCTTATATCCCTGCTGATTCCCTTAGCCAAAATCTCCTCTATTTGCACTTTATCTGTATACGTCCTTTGAATATTTCCATCGTAGTACATCTTTTTTTCCATAGTCGCTGTTGGGCCCATTTCCTTGTAGCGAATTATAGATTCCTCATAATATTTGCCCTCAAGTCGAACTTCAACCTTGCTAACCAGCTCAATATCAATTGGCTTACCAATTTCTATCCCCACGCTTTTCAAAACCTCCAAAGTTTGTGTGAAGGATGGGTAGATGGGAAATTGTGTTGCACCTATACGTGCGTATTTATCCATCTCGGACGAATTTTCCCACTTATCATACATTAGCTGTTTACTATTTGTTTCTGTAATAAACTTGATTGTTCCAATCGGAATTTCCTTTTCCATAATATCTACATTAAGTGTTAGCATATCCTCTTGGTATGCTTTTAGCAAAAGCTCACGCTTATCTCCATTATACATAGCGTTGCTCTCGCCCATCCCACCTGTGATATAAGTGCCCAGCAAGTTGTTATCCGGCATAGCATAAATCTCTTTATACATAGCCTTTTTGTAAGTTGCGCCACTTATTATCGTGTCTATCTCTTCCTTGTTTTCGAGCGCATTAACTGTATATCTCCTATATTTTGTGCCCCCATTTTTCAAGGCATACCTAACGGTAATTTGCATTTGGTTTTGGCTGTAAGGTTGCTCAGGCATCATCTGACCTATTTTTTGGTTAAATTCAATGCCCTTTTGCGCCATTGCAATTATGCTTTCAATCTCTTTTTGGTCGATATATTCTGTTGTGTCAAGTTCCCCACCACGACCCATATTTCGGTAGTTTCCTCTTTCATCAAACTCATAACTTTCTATATAGCTGTCAATTGTGCTCATATAAACACCTGCCGAAACCACTTTATCCACTTTTGGCAGATATGTGTCGTAGCCTAACAAGTCAAACATAAACACAAGGGATATTCCCATAACAATAATACCACACGCCGCCAAATCAAACTTCTTTGCAAAAATCGCCTTAAAGTCAAGATGGTATATAATCTCGATTATCGCGTGGGAGATGATAAGGATAACAACTGCGCCGAAAACGTACCATCCGGTTGAGTTAAAGCCCATCATAGACCTAAACATTATCGCCCCACCAAGTGAAGCAAAAACAACTAGAGCATACTTTATAATTGGCTTAGAGAATTTAAAAATCATCGCCTTGCCCGCACCCTCTGATGGACGTTTCATATA
>CAZMCJ010000071.1:0-6834 GCA_964564795.1 uncultured Eubacteriales bacterium
CGTTATCCATACGGTGCGTTGCTTTATGTCACCTATATGCTCTCATCCGAGTAGGAAAAAAAGTATATCAAGGGAACAATTATAAATAAATTTAGGGGGGATGTCGAAATTTTAAAGCCAGGGCTTAAGATGTTGGAGGACCTAATCAACGTTAAGACTGTTGGAGTTATCCCCTATGCACACCTGGATATTGAGGACGAGGACAGCCTAAGCGACCGTTTTTACAACAAAAACGGGGTGGGTGACATTGATATTGCGGTGATTAGACTGCCTAAAATTTCCAATTTTACAGATTTTAACGCGCTTGAGCATATAAGCGGTGCGACTGTCCGCTATGTTTCCACAATCTCGGAGTTTAAGGATCCCGATATGGTGATACTGCCAGGCACAAAAAACACAATCGCAGATTTGCTATGGCTGCGCCAATGCGGGCTGGAGGGGGAAATCCTTAAATTTGCCGCTCGTGGAAAGCCTGTTTTTGGAATTTGCGGTGGCTACCAAATGCTGTGCAAAAAGCTTAGCGACCCTTATAATGTGGAGGGTGGCGGAGAGGTTGCGGGACTTGCCCTAATCGACGCCGAAACTGTTTTTGAGCGGGAGAAGATAAGAACCCGAGTAACGGGCGAATTTTCTGAGGTTGGAGGGGTGTTAAAGAACCTTTCAAACGCAAAGGTGGAGGGGTACGAGATACACATGGGGCAAACAAATGGCTCCATAACCCCACTCGTAAGCCTAGACGATAACGGCACAAAAAAAGTGGACGGTGTGCAATATAATAACATTTACGGCACATATCTGCACGGCGTTTTTGATAGCGACGATGTGCTAAAGGGCATTGCAAAATCGCTGATGGAGGCAAAGGGTCTGGTTTATGACGAAAACACCGCCTTTGACATAAAGGCGCACAAGGAGCGGGAGTATAACAAGCTTGCCGATTTGGTGCGCTCTTCACTCGATATGGACTACATCTATAAGATTATGGAGGAGGGAATGTAAATGCAAAAAGGGCTTATCCACATTTACTGTGGCGATGGCAAGGGCAAAACAACCTGCTCAATCGGGCTTTTAATCAGGGCGCTTGGAGGGGGATATAGCGTTATTTTCACCCAGTTTTTAAAGGGGTCCAAAACCAGCGAGCTTAATATTTTAAAAGAGCTAAAGGGTGTAAAAATCCTAAGGGTGGATAAAAAAACAAAGTTTTCGTGGGAGATGAATGGAGAGGAAAAAGATGACCTAAAGGGTGACCACAACGAGCTTTTTAAAAGGGCAATAGCAGAGTGTGGGGCAGAAAAAACCCTCCTTATTTTAGATGAAATGGTAGGCACCTACGCCATTGATTTGATTGATAGAGAGATGGTTTTAGCTTTTTTGAGAAGCAAACCGGATAATGTTGAAGTTGTGTTAACGGGCAGAAACCCAACGCAAGAGCTGCTAGAGCTTGCAGACTATGTAAGCGAAATAAAGAAGATAAAACACCCGATGGATAAGGGGATTATGGCTCGAGGAGGAATTGAGATATGAGGGAAATTACAATTGTTAAACCAGACGAGATTGAAAAAATGAGCTTCCAAATAATAGAAAGTGAGCTAAACGGGGTGAGCCTTGATGCGGAAAAGGCACCTATAATCAAGCGAGTTATCCACACCAGCGCCGATTTTGAGTATGCAAACACCCTTTGCTTTTCCGAAAATGTTGTAAACATTGCAATTGAGGCGATTAGAAATGGCGCAGACGTTTTAACCGACACCCAAATGGTGAAGGCGGGCATTAACAAACCAACCCTTAAAAAGAGTGGGGGAGAGGTGCATTGCTTTATAGCTGACGAGGACGTTGCCGAGGAGGCGAAAAAGCGTGGCTCTACACGCTCCGCAATCTGTATGGAGAAGGGGGCAAATATCAAAAAACCCCTAATAATCGCAATAGGGAATGCCCCAACTGCGCTAATTGAGCTTGACAAGCTAATAAAGGAGAAGAAAATTGCTCCCTCCCTTGTAATTGGCGTTCCTGTTGGCTTTGTAAACGTGGTGGAGAGCAAGGAAATTATAATGGAGAGCGGTGTGCCATACATCGTGGCGCGTGGCAGAAAGGGTGGCAGCAACGTGGCGGCGGCGATTGTTAATGCTCTGCTTTATATGGCGTACCCACGAGAGGGAGATAAATAGATGGAATTTAGAATTGAACACGACACAATGGGAGAGGTTAAAGTCCCTGCTGATAAATATTTTGGCGCACAAACAATGCGTAGTCTTGAAAATTTTAAAATAGGTAGGGAAAAGATGCCGCCGGAGATTATCCGTGCATTCGCCATCCTTAAAAAAGGGTGCGCCCTTGCAAATGCAAAGCTTGGTGTACTAAGCGAGGATAAAGCTAAGCTGATTGCGACTGTTTGCGACGAAATTTCTGCAGGGAAGCTAAATGAGCATTTTCCCCTTAGCGTTTGGCAAACGGGCAGCGGCACCCAAAGCAATATGAACTTTAATGAGGTTATTGCAAACAGGGGCAACGAAATTGCGGGGAAAACAATCCTCCACCCAAACGACGATGTTAACAAGAGCCAAAGCTCTAACGACACCTTTCCTGCTGCAATGCACATTAGCGCACTTATAGAGGTGGAGGATACGCTAATCCCTGCCATTGACGTGCTGATTAAAACGTACGAGCGGTTGGTTTTGGAGAATAAGGATGTTATAAAAACAGGGCGAACCCACCTGCAAGATGCAACTCCAATCACCCTTGGTCAGGAGCTTTCCGCCCATTTATACAGCCTTAAAAGTGCAAGAGGGCACATACAAAACTCCGCAAAAGCACTAAGCAGCCTTGCACTTGGTGGAACGGCGGTTGGCACAGGTCTAAATGCGCACCCACTCTTTGGTGAGAGCGTTGCACAGGAGATTAGCGCACTTAGCGGTAAAAACTTTATAACGGGGGAAAATAAGTTCCACTGCTTAACCTCAAAGGACGAGATGGTTTTTGCCCACGGTGCAATAAAATCCCTTGCGTGTGATTTGTTTAAAATTGCAAACGATATACGCTTGCTTTCCAGTGGACCACGTTGTGGCATTGGGGAGATTTTTATACCGGAAAACGAGCCAGGCAGCTCCATTATGCCGGGCAAAGTAAACCCAACCCAGTGCGAGGCGCTGACGATGGTGTGCGGGCAAGTTATGGCAAACGACGTTGCGGTTTCCTTTGGTGCGTCGCAAGGACACTTCCAGCTAAACGTTTTTATGCCCCTAATCAGCTACAACTTCTTGCAATCGGTTAACCTTCTTGCAACCGCCATAATATCATTCAACGATAATTGCGCGGTGGGGATTACCCCAAATAGTGCAAAAATTGCGCAAAATTTGGAGAATTCGCTGATGGTGGTAACTGCACTTAACAACCACATTGGCTACGAAAATGGTGCAAAAATTGCCAAAACCGCATACAAAGAGGGGATTACCCTAAAAGAGGCGGCGAAAAACCTTAACCTTGTTAGTGAAAGTGATTTTGATAAGTGGGTAAGACCAGAGCAAATGGTTTGAATAAAAAAGGCTATTGTATTATGCCACACTCACATAGGGAAACAAGGTTAATGCGAAGCAAATGTCACCCGAACGGAAGTTTACTACATGATTAGATGTTATGTCAAGCTTGCCATCACCCCAACAGCACAGAGCTGGGAACTGAGCACCTGTGCTACAGGGACGGTCTTATGGATTCAGGAAAGTGGCTCCAAACTTAAAGAAAGGGTACTACTTTTACCCTAACGCCTCCCTTGCCAAAAGCAAGAGGATTGACGGATATGAAGTGTACTCCAAAGGTCAAAGAAAAACAGATAAGAAACAATTAGCGGGAGCCATCATTGACTCCCGCTAATTATTTTCAATAACTACAAAACTGATTGTTGTGACAGAATTCCTGGGGGTAAAAACTAAGATAAGGTGAAAGAAGTTGTGCAAATAAAAAACAGACAAGGTGTGCATTCTTTGATAGAATGAAAGTTGCCACACAACTATTTTGAAAGGAGGGTGCAAATAATGTTTGAAAATATGTTCATTCATCTAAATTATAACATCCTCACAAAATACTCGTACGATATCAGGATCAAATTGTGTGCCGGAGCACCGTCTTAACTCGTTAAAAGC
Source organism: uncultured Eubacteriales bacterium (assembly GCA_964564795.1). Classification (GTDB taxonomy): domain Bacteria; phylum Bacillota; class Clostridia; order Oscillospirales; family RGIG577; genus CAZMCJ01. The sequence goes on from CAZMCJ010000071.1 coordinate 4,131, forward strand.
ATCTTCCTTGCTTAGCCTCTTCTTATAAGTTCTCTCAGCTGTCATAGCTTCATACGCATCCGCAATAGTGATGATTCTTGCAGCTAATGGAATTTGCTTGCCTTTTAGACCGCGTGGATACCCAACTCCGTCCCAACGTTCGTGATGGGCTAATACATAATCAGAAATGCTCGTATATGCATCTGCTGATTTCAATATGTGATATCCCGTTTCAGGATGCCTTTTAACCATTTCATATTCAGCATCGGATAGCTTGCCGGGTTTATTAAGCACATTGTTATCAATAGCAATTTTCCCTATGTCATGTAAAATGCCTGCCATCTCAATTTCATGCAAAAGCTCTTGATTAAGGTTGAGTGCTTCCCCGATTTTTCGGCTTATCTTGCTCACATTTTCCGAATGAATTCGCTCCCTTTGGTTTGTTTCATTTAAAGTTTTTAGAATAACCTGGATAGTTTTACTTCTCATGCTTTGACTTTCAATAAGTTTCTTCCGATACATTTTTTCTTCAGCCTTTGCATAAATCTCCATAATATTTTGGTCATTGGATTTTTTGGTAGCCCAACCGACAGAGACAGAAATGACGATGTCATTAAGTCTGGTTTGTTCAAACTCACGATAGATGCGGCTTATTATGGTCTCGGTTTCACTATAACTTGTTTTTGGCAAGAGTAAGATAAATTCATCCCCTCCTATACGTGATATAACGTCCCCCTCTCTGCACATGCTTTTTATTGTTTGGGCAACAATCTGCAAAAGCTTATCTCCCATTTGGTGACCAAAGGCATCATTGGTTAGCTTTAAGCCATTTACATCGAACATAGCCATAGACAAGGGTAAATAGCACTTTGCATCCAGCCTTTTTAATTCTTCTTCAAAAAAATGCCGATTGTACAACCCTGTTAATTGATCGTGATGGCTTAAATATAAAATCTCTTCCTGCTTTTGCTTTTTATCTGAATAATCTCTAAATACGATTACTGCACCGTTGATGTTACCCTCGCTATCTAAGATGGGAGCGGCACTGTCTTCAATTGGAATCTCGTCTCCGTTCTTGCTTATCAAAACTGTGTAATCATCAAGTTTATTGATTTTACCATTTTCAAAAGTTCGTCTTATCGGACTTGCACACTTTTCACGGGTAATCTCATTAATAATATGAAAAACAATTTCAAATGGTAATCCGTACGCCTGTTTAATTGTCCATCCGGTTAAATTTTCAGCCACCTCATTCATAATTTGAATATTACCCTTTTGATCAACTGATATTACACCATCACCAAGAGAATGAAGTGTTGTTTGGAATAATAACCTCTCCAAATTTATTACTTCTTTGGCAAGGAGAACTTCTCTATTCTTTTCTTCAAGCTTTGAAATATAATTTGAAATGTTATATAACATTAGGGTAATTCCTTTAGAAAGAGCTCCTATTTCATCATTTCTATCTAAATATTTTTGTGGCAAAGAAATAGAAATATTGTTGCTGTAACCCTCCATTTCTTTTCCGATTTTAATCAAAGGTTCGGAAATCCATGCACTTATTATGTATGTTATAACTGCTCCAATTACACAGGCAATTAGAACAAAAAACCAGAGTATCTTGCCAAGTGTGCGGACACTTTCAAGAGCCTCAGACTCCTCAAGTCCATACGCAACAATCCACTGTGTGCCTTGTATGGGTGCATATCCCACAATTTTTTTAACTCCGTTATAGGTATATGTGCCACTGCCAACTGTGCGAGTTATCATTCTCTTAGTCAGTTCCCCAAGCTCTCGCAGGGACTCATCAGTTTTCATATTTTCTATATCATTATCCTGAGCAAAGACAAGATCGGTATTTTTGTGTGCCACTGTAACCCCTTGATTGTTGACCATATAGGCATATCCTGTTTGCTTGTAGTTTACATCCCTTATAATTTCACTAAGTGAATTGCCATCTCGTCTGCCATAGAGTATGCCCACCACTTCACCCTGCTGATAAACCGGTGCAGCAAAGATAATCACCAGCTCACCGGTGGCACTGCTTATAATTAAGTCAGAAACTGAGGGCTGACCCTTTAAGGCTGTTTGAAAATAATCTCGGTGATTAATATTTGTTGTTTCACGCTTGGAATTAAAAACAGTGGCATTGCCGTTTTTATCAGCAAACGCAAAAGCCAGATAACCTGTTCTTTTGGCTTCCCCTTCGAAAAAAGATGCTTTTTCTTCAAATGTCATATTTTTGTCCATCAGAATTGGGTTCTGAGCAAGAGAATCTATATAGGTTAAACTCTCCTTCACCTTTGCATGGATATACTGTGCTTCCTGCTGCGCCATATCCATTAAATCTTCGTGGGTATCTTGTGTAACGTCTCCTATAACTTTGAATATGAATAGCACGCCCAATGCTGTCAACATGACAAGGATTACAGAGGTAAATATCAGTACCACCGTGCTCTTAATGGATTTCATAGCTTACCTCCTTCTTTATAATTACCAATATAAGGATATATAATTGATAATAATTACCAAGTTTATACTTTTATTATAGCTATATTCTAATATAAATATAGCTATAATAAAAGCCATATTATAAAATTCATATAGTTCTTAGTGTGGGGGACAACAATATAAATCAATTGTAAATGGAATTGTACAATAAGTTTGGGGTGCAAGTGTTATCTTGCCGTCTTTAGTTGTGGTAGCAGGTGCGAGTGTACTTAAT
>CAZMCJ010000072.1:0-6828 GCA_964564795.1 uncultured Eubacteriales bacterium
CCTTTGCCATTGCAATTGCGCACTCCTTGCTAACCGCACCGTACTTCTCCAAAAGCTGGTGGCTAACACCCAAAATATTCTCTTTTGCTTCATTTGAATATGTTACTGTGCCAAACTCAAACATCTTTGAGCTACCAGGAATATCTGTTAAACGCTTTGTCAAAAGTCCGCCTGTGCAGCTTTCTGCACACGCTAAAACCTTGCGGTTTTGCGTCAAAAGCTCAACCACGTGGTATTCTAGTGATGGGATATCCACACCGTAAACACCGGCGCCCAAAATACCCTTAATCTCCTCCACAATTGGGTCAATTAGTGCTATTGCATCAGCTTCCGACTTTGCCTTTGCGGTAACCCTTACAACACACTCGCCGTCCTTTGCATAAGGGGCAATAGTTGGGTTTGTCATGTTAAGCATCATATCCCTTAGCATATCCTCAACTGTCGACTCGCCAATGCCAATAATGCGCATCGTTTTGGAAATTAGCATATCAGTTGCAAATTTGCGAAGGTATGGGATTATGCTGTCATCAAACATCGGTTTCATCTCACGTGGGGGACCTGGCATCATTATTGCAATTTTGCCGTCCTCCCCTTCAATTATGCACCCAGGGGCAGTGCCTTGCGCGTTTTTAACAACGATTGAATCCTCCGGCATCATAGCTTGTTTTAGATTATTCTCCGTCATCACCCTGCCAAGCTTTGTAAAAAAGCTCGTTAGCTCCTCCAAGCTTTCCTCATGAATTTTAAGGCTTCTTCCAAAGTTTTTAGCAATTGTTTCTTTTGTAAGGTCATCATATGTTGGGCCTAATCCACCCGTTGTAATTATAATATCCGCCCTTGATTTTGCCAGGGAAAGCGCATTTTCCAGCCTCCCAGGGTTATCCCCAACAACGGTTTGGTAGTATACATTAATCCCTAAATTGGATAGTCCACGTGCAATGTACTGCGCATTTGTGTTAACGATGTCCCCTAGTAAAATCTCTGTTCCAACTGCTATTATTTCTGCTGTTTTACCACTCATAAAAAATTTATTCCTTCCTAAACTTAATTTTTTCCACATTATCAACTGCTCGTAAAATCATTTCATCAAAGTCAAGCTCGCTCTCTATTCGCAAAACCTCGTCAAGATCGGGTTTGATTTTTGGGTGTCGGGGGGTGAATACCGTACAACAATCCTCGTATGGCAAAATGCTTATATCAAAGGTATCAATCTCCCTTGCAATCTTAACAATTTCTTCCTTATCCATTCCAATAACAGGGCGAAAAACCGGCATTTTAAGCCCGTATCCCGTAACCGTCATTGCCTCAATCGTTTGGCTTGCCACCTGACCAATGCTCTCCCCTGTAATCAGCGCCATAGAGCCTGTTCGCTCCGCAATCATTTGGGCAATTTTCATCATATATCTGCGCATAATAAGGGTGAAATATTCCTCTTTAACTTTATTTTTAATTTCAGTTTGTATTTCGGTAAATGGTACTACATAAAGACTCATTCTACCGCAATACTCACACATTTTCTTTGCCAAATCGCACACTTTTTCCTTAGCACGCTCCGATGTATAGGGATAGCTGTAAAAGTGGATACCCTGTATAATAACTCCACGCTTTGCAACCATATACCCTGCAACGGGGCTATCCAGCCCTCCTGATAAAAGGAGTGATGCCTTGCCGCCAAGCCCTATTGGAAGTCCACCTGCACCCTTTTCGTTGCCGCCATGCACATATGCACCAAAATCCCTAACTTCCACCCTAACTGTGATGTCAGGGTTGTGTACATCAACCTTTAGGTGGCTAAAACTTTTAAGCAAATGCCCACCAATCTCCATAGAAATCTCCGGTGATTTAAGTGGGAATTTTTTGTCCGCCCGCTTCGCCTCCACCTTAAAGGTACGCTTGTTCATTAGGGTATCGCCCAAATATTTAACGCAAGTATCCTTAATTATTTCAATATCCTTTTCGCAAACTGCTGTTTTTGTGATGGCTATAATACCAAAAACCTTCTTTAGCTCAGCGTACGCCTCCTCCATTGAGGACTCCTCGTTCTTTCCCTCCACATAGATTGTGGACTGAGAGTTCCTAACGCTAAAGCTGCCAATTGCAGACAGTCTATTTTTTATGTTTTTGCTAAGCTCACGTTCAAAAAGGAAACGGTTAGCACCCTTTAGCACAAGCTCTCCGCCCTTACATAGTATAACTTCTTTCATAAATTCCCCTTAAACTATTTTTTTTATACCCTCAATAAGGGCGTCACAATCATTTATATCATTAAAATCGCCAAAACTTATCCTTATGGCACTTTCAATATTTTCCTTTTTTATATGGCTGTTAAAAAGCACATTGCTTTCCTTGTGGCTTTTTGCACTGCACGCAGAGCCGGCGGAAACATAAATTTCCTCCATCTTCGGATTTTTGCCCGATTAGTGAAATATTTAAGATATGGGGTGCACCATTTGCAAAGCTATTAACCCTTGCGCACTTTATTTCTTCCTCCACCCTTTTTTGGGTATAGGCTTTAAGGCTTGCTATTTTTTGGGTACGCTCGCCAAAATCTTCGAATGTTTTAGCTGCCGCAACACCAAAAGCCGCAATGCCGGCTGTGTTCTCCGTTCCACTGCGCATAGCTTTTTCTTGCCCGCCACCCAGCGTGTGTGGCACAATGCGCACACCCTTTTTGACATAAAGCGCGCCCACACCCTTTGGTGCATGGATTTTATGTCCGCTTATACTAATCAAGTCTGCACCAAGTGTCCTTGTGTTAAAATCAACCTTACCGTAAGCTTGTACACAATCACTGTGCAGATAGCCCACCGCCTTTTTAATTTTCATAATTTTTGCAATTTCATTCACCGCAAAAATGTTTCCCAGCTCGTTATTCACAAGCATAATCGAGGCAAGAATGGTCTTTTCGCAAATTTTTTCCATTGCATAATCCAGATTAATGCTACCATCTTCCAAAACTGGGATATAATCCACCCTAAATCCCTCTTTTTCTAGTGCTTTAAATGGGTTTAAAACAGCAGGGTGCTCAACCGCTGTTGTGATTATATGGTTTCCTCTCTTTTTAAGGGCGTAAGCAGTTCCAAAAATCGCCATATTATTCGCCTCTGTACCACCACTTGTAAAATAAATTTCGCCCGCATCACACTTTAGTGTTTTTGCAATCGCTTCCCTTGCGCTCTTTACCTCTCGCTCTGCCTTAAGGCCAAAGGAGTGTAGAGAAGAGGGGTTGCCATAGCAGTAGGATAATATTTCCACCATTTTCTCAGTTGCCTCACTATATGGTTTTGTGGTTGCGCTGTTATCTAAATATACCATTTTTTGCTCCCTTTTTCCCACTTCTATATCTTTATAATTATATACTAAAAAAAGCCGAATGGCTATACTTTGCTTGCATTATTTGAAAATTTTTGCTAAAATATATTCTATTAGGTAAACTAATGGAAATGGAGTAATTAAATGAATAATTCGTGCAAAAAGACCTCGATTGGTGGTCAAGCTGTTATAGAAGGCATTATGATGCGTGGACCGGAGAAAACCTCCATCGTTGTTAGAAAATCAAATGGTGAGTTGGAGCGTAAAATAACCCCCAACCATAAGAATAAAAAACCAAGCGTTTTTACCAAAATACCTTTTGTTCGTGGTATTTTCAACTTAGGGACCTCCCTTGTTGCCGGGTACGATGCCATCAACTTTAGCGCCTCTTTTTTTGAGGATGACGACGATTACGAGCCAAAAGGTTTTGAAAAATGGCTGATGGAAAAGTGCGGAGACAAGTTTAATGACTACCTTATGACTTTTTCTATGATTTTGGGTGTTGGTCTTGCAATTTTGCTTTTCTTTATGCTCCCCACTATCATCACAGGCTTTCTTTCCACCTTTATTGTTGGAGATATGGCGAGAGCCCTTACTGAAGGTGCTGTTAGAATAGCTATTTTTATTGCCTACATCTACCTTGTTTCCTTTATGCCCGATATAAAACGGGTTTATAAATACCACGGTGCAGAGCACAAAACAATATCATGCTATGAGGCGGGTGAGGAATTAACAGTTGAAAATATAAGGAAGTTTAATACACTCCACCCACGTTGCGGCACAAGCTTCCTACTAATCGTTATGGTTGTTAGTATTCTTGTGTTCTCTTTCCTATCGTGGGATAATATGTTCGTGCGCCTTGCAATGCGCATTGTGCTAATCCCCGTTGTTGTTGGCATAAGCTATGAGATTATAAAGCTTGCAGGAAGATATGATAACATTTTAACCCGAATAATTTCCTACCCAGGTATGATGCTGCAAAAAATAACAACCTCCGAGCCGGACGACTCTATGCTTGAGGTTGCAATTGCTGCAATGAAGGACGTTATTCCAACTGTGGAGGGTAGTGACCAATGGTAAACTCTATCGAAAATGTAACACGTGATATAAAGTTAAAGCTTAAAAAAGCCGGCATTGAGGATTGGGGATTTGAGGGCAACACGCTACTTACCCACCACCTTAATATGGATAAGGCACTACAAGTGCGCTACAAAAACACAATAATAAAAAACAGTGTGCTTACAAAAATTTACGAAGATGTGGAAAAACGAGCCACCCACTATCCACTACAATACATTTTGGGCGAATGGGAATTTATGTCCCTCCCCTTTAAAGTAAATGAGGACACGTTAATCCCACGCGCCGATACCGAAATTTTGTGTGAGGAAATAATAAACCGCTTTAGATATGATACCGTTTCTATCCTTGATTTATGCAGTGGCAGTGGCTGTATTGGCATCTCCCTGGCAAAATATATTAAAAATTCTTGCGTAACCCTTTGTGATATTAGCGAGGGTGCAATGGAAATGGCAAAAAAAAATGCCGCCCTTAACAATGTTAAGGCTACATTTTTGCAATGCGATTTGTTTGATGGATTAAGCGTCGATTTAACCTTTGATATAATCGTTTCTAATCCGCCATATATAAGGAAATCAGACCTACCATTTTTGGGACGTGACGTTGCATTTGAGCCGCAAAATGCCCTTGATGGCGGTGATGATGGTCTAATATTCTACCGCGAGATTGCAAAAAACTGCAAGAAAAACATAAAAGATGGTGGCACTCTTGCTTTTGAGTGTGGGTATGACCAGGCACAGGATGTTATGAAAATACTGGAGCTAGAGGGTTACAAAAATATTGAACCCATTTTGGATTACCAAAACATCGAAAGGGTGGTTGTTGCACAAAAATGAACTATTTTATGACACTCAACCAAATCTCGGCGCTTTTTCTACTAATAGTTGTTGGCTTTTTGGTTCAGCGCAGCCGAATTGTTTCTGATAATTTTAAGAGCGAGCTTTCCGCTTTTGTGTTTTATGTGCCACTAACTTGTACAATAATTTCATCTATGATGGTAGAATTCTCCAAAGAAACAATAAACCAATCGCTAACACTTATTGCTATTTGCTTTGGCGTAATTTCGTTTTGCATCCTTTTAAGCCGTTTTGCCCCAGCAATTTTTAGGGAGAAGGACAAGACAAAAGTTGGCGTTTACGAATTTTCCCTTGCTTTTTCCAACTATGGATTTATGGGATGGCCCATTTGTGGTGCGCTTTTTGGCAGCGAGGGAATACTCTTCTCCGCCATTTATGCAATCCCGATACATATTTTTTACTACGGTTACGGTTCAATAATTTTTTCAAAGGCATCGACTGTTGATGGAAAGATTAACTTAAAAAATGCCATTACGCCACCATTCATTGCCACTATGGTTGGACTTTTTTTGGTAATCACCAAAATTCCTCTACCCAGCCAAGTGCTGGGAACAATGGAGATGCTTGGCGCTTGTACTACTCCCCTTTCGATGATGGTTGCAGGAATGTTGCTTGGCAGCCAAAATTTCTCCCTTATTTTTAAAAATTATAAAATGCTAATCGTTGCCTTTTTCCGTCTGATTGCAATCCCACTTGTTGTGTTTTTTGCACTTAGGGCCTTTGGTTTTTCAGGCATTGTTCTTGCCATACCAACTATTATTTGTGCAATGCCAACCTCCGCTAATATGACGGTTTTGACGGAAAAATTTGGTGCCGACAGCTACCTTGCGGCGCAAAGTATCTTTATAACCACCCTCCTTTCCATCTTAACAATTCCATTTATTTCAATGCTGGTTGTGTAAATAAAAAGCAACTGACATTGTTGAAGTGACCTCAAAAAGTCAGACAAAATCTATGTTTAATTTTTATGCAAATTAAATATTAAGAAATATTAATGGCTTGGTATCTGTGAATAGCAGATGTCAAGCCATTTAGTTTTACCTTGATTCTGTAATTATTTTAATAATCCAAATTTTACTTACTCCGCCGATTGTCTATTCTACTCAATATTATTTATTATGTAAATAAAAAATACTTTTACCTGGTATCTTTATCTGCTAAACAAAGCAGCAGCTACTACCTTCGGTGACTTTTTCATTGCAGCTGGAGCAAATGGTGCTTTTTTAGGCACCGCTGGCGGAGGTAAAAACAATAGCACCGCGGGTATGCCGGGAGGTGGAGGCGGAGGTGGATTGACCTTTGAGGATTTAGGTGGTGGAGGACTCGCATATCTGGCACCGGCTTCCGGTGTGGCTCTGAACTCCATACGCAATAAAAACGGAGGCTTATCGGGAGATATGTCGAATGGCCCGGGTGCTTTTTTTGGAGCTGAGGCTGGACAATCTCTTGCGGGCTGCGGTAGCGGTGGTGAAGGTGGCTCTGGCTTTGGTGCAGGAGGAGGCGCTTGTGGAACAACAAACGCGAGCTATAGCTACCCAAAAGGAAAAGGCGGAAATGGCGCAAACGGCGTATTAATTATATA
>CAZMCJ010000073.1:0-6261 GCA_964564795.1 uncultured Eubacteriales bacterium
GTTAAATTTGTGGGTGCGTCCAAGCATTTTAAGCTCGTCGTCGTTGGCGGACTGCCCACCTAGGGAAAGGCGGTTAACCCCCATATCCCAAAGGAATTGCAGTGTTTTTTTCATGGAGCTTGCAGGATTTGCCTCGCTCGTTATCTCGCAATCCTCGGCAACGTTAAACGCCTTGTAAACTGCCTCGAACAAAATCTCCAAATACTCCTCTTTAACCCTTGTTGGGGTGCCTCCCCCCAAGTAAATCGTATCCACCCTATGGTTGATGCAATGTGGCGCATACTCCATAATCTGTTTAATTATAGCCGCAATGTAGCGCCCCTGTAGCTTATCCTTGCCAGAGTAGGAAACAAAATCGCAGTAGTTGCATTTTTGTTCGCAAAATGGTAGGTGGATATAAAGTGACAATGGTTTCATCATAACCCCCCTAACTATCCAGCTTTAGTACTGACATAAACGCCTCTTGGGGAACGTCTACGCTACCTAAGCTCCTCATTCTCTTTTTACCTTCTTTTTGCTTTTCAATCAGCTTTTTCTTCCTCGTTATATCCCCACCATAGCACTTTGCCAAAACGTCTTTCCTTAGTGCCTTAACCGTTTCACGTGCTATAATTTTGGAGCCAACAGCCGCCTGTATCGGAATTTCAAACATTTGACGTGGAATATGTTCCTTTAATTTTTCCGCAATTCGCCTACCACGTGAGTATGCCTTATCGCTATGCACAATAAAGGAAAGTGCATCAACAACATCACCGTTTAGCAAAATATCAAGTTTTATGAGTGAGCTCCTTTGGTAACCCTTAAGCTCATAATCAAATGACGCATATCCCCTTGAACGGGATTTAAGCGCATCAAAAAAGTCGTAAATAATCTCGTTTAGCGGCAGTTCATAGTGTAAATTAACACGTTTTTCATCCAAATATGTCATATTTTTAAACACACCGCGCCTGTCTTGACACAGCTCCATAATATTGCCGACAAATTCCGATGGAACAATAATGTTCGCCTCTACAATTGGCTCCTCCGCAAAGGTTGCCTCCCCACCTGATGGAAAGTTGCTTGGGTTATCAATCAGCATTTCCTCGCCATTTGCCTTAATAATTTTATAAATAACGCTAGGCGCAGTCGTTATTATATCCAAATTAAACTCTCTCTCCACACGCTCTTGAATAATTTCCATATGGAGTAGTCCCAAAAATCCACAGCGGAAGCCAAATCCAAGTGCGATTGAGCTTTCAGGCTCAAAGGTTAGTGCAGCATCGTTAAGGCGTAGCTTTTCCAGTGCATCTCGCAAATCGCCATAGCGTGCGCCATCCACAGGGTAAATTCCTGAGAACACCATAGGTTGTACCCTTTTGTACCCTGCAAGTGGTTCTTTTGCACCATTTTCCGCTGTTGTTACGGTGTCACCCACCTGTGTTTCCTCCACATTTTTAATGCTTGCACAGATGTAGCCAACCTCGCCCGCACGGATTATGCCCGTTACCTCCGGACCCTTTGCACGCAAATGCCCAACCTCCACAACGTCAAACTCCGCACCTGTTGCCATCATCTTTATCTGGTCGCCCGCTTTCAGCGTTCCATCCATCACCCTAACATAAACAATAACACCCTTGTATGCATCGTAGTAGGAGTCAAAAACAAGTGCCTTTAGGGGCGCATTCTCATCACCTTTAGGGGATGGGATTTTTGCCACAATTGCCTCCAAAACGTCCTCAATATTTATGCCCATTTTGGCAGAAATAAGGGGGGTCTCGCTTGCGTCAATTCCAATTATATCTTCAATCTCCTCTTTAACTCGGTCAGGGTCGGCGGCTGGCAAATCAATTTTATTGATAACAGGCAGAATTTCCAAATTGTTATCCAGCGCCAAGTATGTGTTGGCAAGTGTTTGCGCCTCTATCCCCTGCGCTGCGTCCACCACCAAAATTGCACCCTCGCACGCTGCAAGAGAGCGGGAAACCTCGTAGTTAAAATCCACGTGGCCTGGGGTGTCTATTATGTTTATCACGTAATCTTGCCCATTTTTTGCAACATAATTCAGCTTTACGGCGCGCGCCTTTATGGTTATGCCACGCTCACGCTCCAAGTCCATATTGTCAAGCAGTTGAGCCTCCATCTCCCTTGTGGAAATGGAGTTTGTGGTCTCCAGCAGCCTGTCCGCCAGGGTGGATTTACCATGGTCGATGTGGGCAATTATCGAAAGATTTCTAATATTATCCTTATAGCTCATAGGTTCACTCCTTTATATATATTGTTAAAAATAGGGCAGCACCTTAATGCTACCCTATTTATTCTTTTTAATTAAAAATTAAAATACAAAGTTAAGAGCAACTGTAATAATTACAAATAAAACTGCTGCAATCTTTGTTAGCCTTTCAAGCTTTGCCTCGTTAGTATTACCCCTGTTTTTTTCATAGAAGCTATCACCACCGCCGCCGCCAATACTGCCTGAAAGCCCTGCACTTTTTCCAGATTGCAAAATGATTACAGCTATTAGGAAAACGCAGACGATAAGGTGAATAACACCAAAAACCGTTTGAATTGTTGACATGATTATTCCTCCGTTTTTATATAAGTAATTTTTAAACTTTTATATCCTATATATTCTAACACAAAAAAGGTGGTGGCGCAAGAGTTTTTTTCTTGCACCACCAAAATTAGTTACATAAAGGTATCAACAATGTCCCCTACTGTTTTAATTGTTTTGCCAACATTGTTTTTAGCCTTGCGAATTGTATTTTTACTAGGTGGAGAAACTAGCATTGATGCAACAGACCCCACAACAGCACCCATTACCATACCACTAATTAGATTTTTATTGTTCATATTTTTTCCTCCTTAAAATTTATTTTTAAACCCAATTATATTTTGCACAAAAACATAATAAAAATTAGTGGAATTTTTTTGAAAATTAACTTATAATAGTTTTAAATGATTTTTTTTGGAGGAAACAAGTATGTTATCAGATATTGAAATAGCCCTTTCGGCTTCTATGCTTCCAATCACTAAAATTGCGGACAGCCTTGGCATACACGAAGATGAGCTGGAGCTTTACGGAAAATATAAAGCAAAGCTATCCCCACAGCTGCAAAAAAGGGTGGCAAACAACAAGGACGGCAAGCTTGTTTTGGTTACAGCCGTTAACCCAACCCCAGCGGGTGAGGGAAAAACAACCACCAGCGTTGGCTTGGGTCAAGGTATGGCAAAAATCGGCAAGAAGGCAATTGTCGCACTTAGAGAGCCGTCACTCGGCCCCGTTTTTGGTATGAAGGGTGGCGCTGCCGGCGGCGGCTATGCTCAAGTTGTCCCAATGGAGGACATAAACCTGCACTTCACCGGCGATATGCACGCAATCACAAGCGCAAACAACCTTTTGTGCGCTATTATTGATAACCACATTCATCAGGGCAACGCCCTAAATATCGACCCTCGACGCATAACCTTCAAGCGTGTTATGGATATGAATGACCGCGCGCTTCGTGGCATTGTTGTTGGGCTTGGTGGTAAGATTAACGGCATCCCACGTGAAGATGGCTTTATGATAAGCGTTGCAAGCGAGATTATGGCGATACTTTGCCTCGCCTGCGATATTTCCGACCTTAAAGAACGCCTTGCAAGCATTATGATTGGCTACACATATGATAATAAGCCAATTTACTGCCGTGATTTGCAGGTGGAGGGTGCACTTTGCGCCCTGCTAAAGGACGCAATTTTGCCAAACCTTGTGCAAACGCTGGAGAACACCCCTTGCATTATGCATGGTGGCCCTTTTGCGAATATTGCACATGGTTGCAACAGCCTAATCGCAACAAAGCTTTCCCTTAAGCTTGCGGATTACACAATAACAGAGGCTGGTTTCGGTGCTGATTTGGGGGGCGAGAAATTTCTCGACATCAAGTGCGTCAAGGGAAATATAACTCCATCGTGCGTTGTTTTGGTTGCCACAATCCGCTCCCTAAAGTATAATGGAGGCGTTTTAAAGGGGGACTTTAACACAGAAAATCTGGATGCAATCAAAAAGGGTAGCGCAAACCTTGCCCGCCACATCGAAAATATAAAAAAATTTGGCCTTCCTTGCGTGGTTGCCATAAACCGCTTCCCAACTGACACACAAAAGGAGATTGACTGCGTGCTCAGCCTGTGCGAAGACTTAGGCGCAAAGGGAATTATTTGCGAGGGCTTTGCTAAAGGCGGTGACGGTATGGTTGACCTTGCAAATGCAGTTTGTGATATTTGCGAGGGAGATTCCAATTTCAAGCCAATCTACGAGTATAACACAACAATAAGTGAGAAAATAGGAACAATTATTAAAGAAATTTATGGTGGTGACGGGGCTGCCTTTACCCCCGCAGCACTTAAACAAATTAAGGAGATTGAGGATTTGGGCTATGGCAATTTGCCGATTTGTATGGCAAAAACGCAGTACTCCCTTTCTGATAACCCCTCCCTTTTGGGTGCGCCAAAGGGCTTTACCATAACGGTTAGGGACCTTCGTCTGTGCAGTGGTGCCGGCTTTATTGTTGCGCTAACCGGCGATATTATGACAATGCCGGGCTTGCCCAAAATGCCTGCTGCAAACAAGATTGATATTGACGAGAGCTACAAAATAAGCGGACTATTTTAAGAAAACGGAGACACATTATGACCCATCTTTCCAAAAGTGAACAAGAGACCTTTGACATAGCATTTGCCTTTGGCAAAACCCTTAAGGCGAATGATGTTGTCGCATTTAAGGGTGGTCTTGGTGCCGGTAAAACCGCCTTTTCAAAGGGTGTTGCCGCCGCACTAGGGGTAACTATTCCCGTCACAAGCCCAACCTTTACAATAATAAACGAATACCATGGGGATATTCCCCTTTACCACTTTGACCTTTATCGGGTGAGTGACGACGATAGCCTTTTTAACATCGGCTATTACGACTATATAGAAGGGGGCGGTGTGTGCCTTTTGGAGTGGAGCGAAAACATCACCTTCGCCCTGCCAAAGGAGTATTACGAGGTTACAATCACCTATGGAGAAACAGAAAACACACGCACAATAAACATAGAAAGGGTAATTAAACAATGCTGACACTTGGAATAGATTGCAGTGCCAAAAGCGCATCAGTTGCCCTTTTACAAGGCGATGAGGTTTTGGGCAAAGATTTTTTAAACAACGGCTACACCCACTCCCAAACCCTCCTCCCTATGGTTGCAAAAATCCTTGAGGGGGCAAGCAAAAAGGTTTCTGACCTTGATTTAATCGGTGTGACATCAGGTCCCGGTTCCTTCACCGGTGTGCGAATTGGCGTTAGCCTTGTTAAGGGGCTTGCCTTCCCGCATAATACCCCTTGCGTGGGTGTTTCAACGCTAGAGGCGCTAGCCCACAACATAAAGGGCTTTACAGGCATTATTTGCCCACTTATGGACGCAAGGCGGGAGCAAGTTTACACCGCCTTTTTTGAAAGCAATTGTGGAAAAATCGTGCGTTTGTGCGATGACCGTGCGGTTAGTATATCTACCGTTTGCGACGACGTTAAAAATATTAAAAAAAATATAATTTTTGTTGGAGATGGAGCACATTTGTGCTATAATATTTTATGTGGTAATAAAAATGTTTTTTTAGCTGAAGAAAATGCCATTTTAGGGGATGGGACAAGCGTTGCAAGGGTGGCAATTTCCCACCTTGATACCGCCACTTCCCCCGCTGTTTTGGCGGAGAAATATTTGCGCCCCTCCCAGGCTGAGCGGGAATACAACAATAAAATTAATGAGGTGAAATAATTTATGAAAAAGAAGATTGCACTAGGAAGCGACCATGGCGGATATAAACTAAAGCAGTACATTAAGGAGCACCTTGCAGCACGTGGCTTTGAGGTTTGCGATTTTGGCACTAACGACGAAAGCTCTTGCGACTACCCACTTTATGGCAAGGCTGTCGGCGAGGCTGTTGCAAGTAAAAAATGCGATTTGGGTATATTAGTATGTGGCACAGGCATTGGAATTTCCCTTGCGGCGAATAAGATTAACGGAATTAGGGCGGCTGTTTGCTCCGATACATTCAGCGCAAAATATACAAGAATGCATAATGATGCAAATATTTTAGCCCTTGGCGAGCGTGTTGTTGGCTTTGGCCTTGCACTTGAACTTGTGGACACCTTCCTTGATACAGAGTTTGAGGGCGGACGCCATCAAAAAAGAATTGATATGTTAATGAATATAGAAAACGAAAGGTAGGAATAACAATTATGAGCAAGGTAATCACACTGGACCACCCACT
>CAZMCJ010000074.1:0-6160 GCA_964564795.1 uncultured Eubacteriales bacterium
ATATATAATAATGAATTTTTGGTAACTTGTCAAAGAAAACAACAAAACCCTTGCTAAATTATGCATTTTGTATCATAATATATATAAAACGTTGGAAAGAGTGTATAAGAAACATGATAATTAAAGAAAAGCTAAACCTTACAATGCTTGCGGATTTTTATGAGTTTACTATGGCGAACGGTTATTTCCTAGAAGGATTTAAAGATAAAATTGCTTATTTTGATATGTTTTTCAGAAGCGTGCCTGACCAAGGCGGCTTTGCAATTGCAGCAGGACTGGAGCAAGTTATTGATTATATTGAAAACCTTAAGTTCGACGAAGACGATATTTCCTACCTTAGAAACAAGGGGATGTTTTGCGAGGATTTTTTAAATTATCTTTATAACTTTAAATTCACTTGCGATGTTTGGGCAGTTAAAGAGGGTACACCTGTATTCCCTAATGAGCCTATTATGACTGTGCGTGGTCCTGTTATACAAGCTCAGCTTTTAGAAACTATGATTTTGCTTACCATAAATCACCAGTCGCTAATTGCAACAAAGGCGAACCGCATTGTGCGCTCCGCAAATGGCAGACCTGTCATGGAGTTTGGCTCTCGTCGTGCTCAAGGTGCAGATGGCGCAATACGTGGTGCACGGGCTGCTTACATCGGTGGTTGCACCTCCACCGCTTGCACAATTGCAGATAGGGACTATCAGGTGCCTGTTAGCGGCACTATGGCACATTCGTGGGTGCAACTTTTTGATAACGAGTATGACGCTTTTGAGTCATACGCACGTCTTTACCCTCAAAATTGTGTGCTACTTGTGGATACCTATTCAGTTTTAAAAAGCGGTGTTCCAAACGCAATCCGTGTTTTTAATGATGTTGTTGTACCACTTGGTTTCCGCCCTGCTGGTATCCGAATTGACTCCGGTGATATGACATACCTTTCTAAAAAAGCACGCATTATGCTTGATAATGCAGGTTTTAGCGATTGCAAAATAATAGTTTCCAACTCTTTGGACGAAAACATTATTAGAGAGTGTATTATGCAAGGTGCAAAGGTTGATGCCTTCGGCGTTGGCGAGCGACTTATAACCTCCAAAAGCTCACCTGTTTTCGGTGGGGTTTATAAGCTTGTTGCAGTTGAAAAAGATGGCGAGATTATACCAAAAATAAAGGTTTCGGAAAATGTTACTAAAATTACCAACCCACACTTTAAAGGTGTTAACCGTCTTTATGGCAAAGAAAGTCACAAGGCAATTGCAGACGTTTTAACCGTTAAAGGGGAAGTTATTGATAATACTAAGCCATATAGAATTTTTGACCCCGACTTCACGTGGAAGCATACCACCCTCACTGATTTTTATGTTGTCGACCTTATGGAGAGAATCTACGATAACGGTAAGCTTGTTTATACCGTTCCGCCACTTGTTGAGGTTAGGAAATATTGCGAGGATCAAATAAACACCCTATGGGACGAGGTTTTGCGTTTTGAAAACCCCCATAACTACTATGTTGACCTTTCAACACCACTGTGGAATATCAAAGAGGACTTGCTTAACAAAAGCAAAGAATAATTAAAAAAGGTGGCATCGATTTAACCCGATGCCACCTTTTTTATATCACCTTGCTAATATCCTTCCTAAGGCGTTTTATTATTTTTTTCTCCAATCTTGATATGTACGATTGGCTTATCCCAAGCATATCCGCCACCTCTTTTTGCGTCTTTTCCTTGTTGCTGTTTAACCCAAACCTCAGCTCCATTATTGCTTTTTCCCGCTCGTTTAACTTTTTTATGGAGCTATATAATAGTTGCTTATCAACTTCCTCCTCCATCTCCCTCTGTATCAAATCACCCTCTGTACCCAAAATATCAGATAGTAAAAGCTCGTTTCCATCCCAATCCACATTCAGAGGCTCATCTATTGAAACCTCGTTCTTGCAGTTGGAATTTTTGCGCAAATACATAAGAATTTCGTTCTCTATACACCTTGACGCATACGTTGCAAGTTTTATATTTTTACGTGGGTTATATGTGTTAACAGCCTTTATAAGACCAATTGTGCCTATTGATATTAAATCCTCAATGTTTATTCCTGTGTTTTCAAATTTCTTGGCAATATAAACAACAAGTCGTAAATTATGCTCTATTAGCGTAGCCCTTGCACTTTGGCTTCCTAATTCTAATTGCAAAAGCACCCGCGCTTCCTCCTCTGTGGAGAGCGGGGCAGGAAGCATTTCGCTCCCACCTATATAGTAAGACTCCCCCTTTGACCTAAAAATCAATTTTATCAGCTTAAAAAATCTAGAAATTAACCTCATTTTTTTCTACTCCTTTTCGCGCTACTATTCCTTTATTCAATAAAACATCGTATTTACCATCATTAAACGTGCAATCCTTTACAATCCCTACCATTATGTCACCTTGCTCAATCCACTTACCATCATCGCACATATAAAACTTATCCACCTTAAACATTGGCATAACAGCACTGCTAGTTGCCGTTGTGCATGTGATTAAAGAGAGACCCTTATACTCCACATCATAGTCGCCACTTAGTAGTTTTTTGGCGACCTCCCTTTGATCCTTCTCCAAAAGCATCTTAACCTTTTGGTACTGTGCAACAACAACGGGTCTTGAGCTAACCCAATCATAAAGGGTGTTCCCGTTATCCATAAATCCGTTTAGCACAACATTTCTTTCCCCTCTTACAAGCTTTATTATGTAGTAGTCCACTTTTTTTAGTCGCTCGCAATAAATTTGAGAATAAAAATAAGAAAAAATCAAATATGCCAGCGTAAATTTAATAAAAAAATATATGGAGCCATTTGTTGCAAAAATGTTGTCAAACAGTATCATAGTCCCGCCAAAAAGCCCGCTTGATAAGTAAAAAATAGCAATCTTTTTTCCAGGGCTAGAAACGCCAAAGGTTATCATCACCATTGCAACGGAGGTTGCAATTTTTAAAAGTACCCCGCCACTGCTAACAGCCATAACGTGGTAAACACTGAATACACCACCAATTGCCGCTCCCACAAAAATTCTTAATCTGCCACACTTATAACCGCTAAATTTTTCCGTTAACTTTAGCACAAAAAGATTCGCCACAAAATTTATCATAAATAGTTCGTCTAAGTATACTGTTATAATAACCCCACCCCTCTACAACAACAATTATACTACTTTTCCCTTGAAAATTTTGTTGCAATGTGGGGGCAAATTTGTTCTATTATTGTAAAATAACGTTGCATTTGGGCGCAAAAAATGCAGGGTATGGTTAGTTTAATAAACACACCCCGCACATTCTTTTTTTAATTTTCTACTGCTCCTCTTGCATATAATCTTTGGAGCTTATTGGCATATTTTTTTGCTCCAGTTTAACTTCCACATATGATTTTGCCAAAGTGTAAAGAATGGCAAAAGCAGGAACACCAATAAACATACCGGTAACTCCAAAAATCCCACCCATTATAATAACCGCAAATATAACCCAGAATGACGATATTCCAATCGAATCACCAAGCAGCTTTGGTCCTAGCACATTTCCATCGAACTGTTGCAAAATAAGCACAAATATTGCAAAAACCAAAGCCTTAAATGGGTTTGCAAACAATATTATAAAAATGCTTGGTATTGCACCGATAAATGGACCAAAATAGGGAATTACATTGGTCACACCAACAATCAAGCTAACCAGAATTGCATATGGAATATTTAGCATACTCATTCCAATAAAGCAAATAACGCCAATTATAAGGGAATCAAGTACCTTTGCATAAATAAATCCACCAAAGGTAGAGTTTATATAACGGAACATTAAAACCGTTCTATCCCCAGTTTCGCTCTTAAGGAATGCGTAAACACACTTTTTGATTTGCGCTATAAACTGCTCCTTGCTTACAAGCATATAAATGGAGATGATAAGGCCCAAAATAACGTTTTTGATGCTGTTTGTAAAGGATATCGCAAAATCATAAATGCGGGGGATGAAGTTCTTTATTGTATTTAAAAATCCAAGCATTGTGGTGTTAACAAAATCCAAAACCGAAGCAATCTGTGTTTGAGAAAGTGGCATTTGTTCGAAATATTCCTTAATAATATCATTGAAATACTCAACAGAAATCTCAATGTACGAGGGAATGTTAATAATAAGCCCATAAAGGCTGGTTACAACTTGTGGCAAAATAATGGAGAAGAATACGGAGATTAATAGCACCGCCACAATATAGGAGAAAACAACAGAAAGCGCACGTTTGCCACGTTTGCTTTTCATTTTCAGCAATCCTGTGCATATATTTTTTTCCACATAAACCATACAAGGATTTATAAGATATGCAATTATAAAACCATAAACAAATGGCATAGAAAGCCCAACAATACTCATTGCATATGTTTTAAAGTAGGTTATGTTTTGCAAGAATTGCAAAAACAAAATGGAAAGCATAATTACCACTAACGCATAAAAGGATATTTTAAAGTAGTCTGAATCTTTATCAATTTTCATTGTTTCCCCTCCCTCATTTTAACTCATCAAGCGACAGACCAAAGCTCTTCACAAAATTATCCATAAAAAATCTAACCTCATCCAGCTCAATTGCATCAATCTTACTTTTTGTGGAAACAAGGGCAGAGGAAAACTCGTGGTTGCCCATCTTTGTTTCCTCCAAGCATTTTATGTATGCACTTATTTTATCCGCCGCTTTAACCAGTTTAATCAAGTATTCGTCTTCGCTGCTACTGTTCATTATCAGCTTATAATTATCTGCCATTTCTTCAGGTAGCATAGAGGCTAAATACTCATTTGCTTTTTTTTCTATGTCCTTATATGCTGTTATAATATTGCTGCTATAATACTTGATTGGGGTTGGCATATCCCCCGTCATAATCTCGCTTGCATCGTGATACAGTGCAAGGGTTGCACACCGCTCTGCATTAATATCTCCACCAAAATATGTGTTTTTAATCACGCCCAGTGCGTGGGCAATAATTGCAACACTATGGCTATGCTCCGCCAGATTTTCCGTTGTTGTGTTTCGCATAAGCCCCCAACGGTTTATATATTTCATTCTAGAAATCAGGGCAAAAAAATCAAATTTTCCCATAGTATTCAATCACTTCCCAACATATTTAAAAAACCCTGATAGGGTATTATTCCTTCACAATTATGCACACTTTTTGCAAGATTGTTAAGCACTGTTTGAATAAAATTACTCCCCCTTAAGGTTGCAATTTCAAGTGGTTCACCACGCAAAAGCTCCCCCACCACAATCGCGCTTAAAAGCTCGCCACACCCATTAAAAGATGTTTCCACCCGCTTATTTTTAACATACTGTGCTAACCCTGTCTTTTTTGGTATAACACTAACCACGTAATCATCATAATCAATTCCCGTTATCACAACATTTTTTTGCCCCTTTGCAATTTCCCCTGCAATCTCCCCCCAAATTTCAAGTGAAAAA
This sequence comes from uncultured Eubacteriales bacterium, assembly GCA_964564795.1. Taxonomy (GTDB): domain Bacteria; phylum Bacillota; class Clostridia; order Oscillospirales; family RGIG577; genus CAZMCJ01. Next base: position 5,446 of record CAZMCJ010000074.1, read on the forward strand.
CTTTGCTTGTGGTCAATCAAAAGAAGGCGCTTTGCTGTTTTCTCGTTAAGTATTATTACATCAACAATATTTGTTAGGGTTTTCATAGAATGCAAAAAATCGTCATCATCGTAAGGTGAATTCTCCCCATATGCGCTTGGGTTTAAAACGCATAGCTTTGCATTGTTTTTATAGCTTTTTATAAATGAATTTACCGCAAAAGCTTCCTCGGCAGATATAATCCCCCTTGCGTATATGCAGTTAACAAGTGGGTTATTTCTTAAAAGCTCCACGTGGCAGTCATCCACATAATCTGAAATAGGGGTAGCTTTTCCACCAACATTCAGGCTAGTTGAAACAGGATAAACTGCCATACCCATAGAGGTTAAGACTCCTATGGCAGTGGAGGAAGATAGCGTTGGTGCGCTACCTCCAAGGGTTATAACTGTTTTTGGCAAATCCATAATAAAACCCACCTTTACATTAAAAATTTAATCGTTTGGGTGAATAACCATTTTCCTAACCAAATCAAGTGCTGTGTTTGTTGCCGAAATGCGCACATAGTCCCTGCTTCTGCTGTAATTTAGCTTTTTGCACACACATCTGCCACCATCATATACAGCAACAAAAACAAGACCAACCGGCTTGTCCTCTGTTCCACCGTCAGGCCCTGCTATTCCCGTAATAGCAACTCCAATATCCGCACCCGAAATATTATAAACTCCCTTTGCCATTG
>CAZMCJ010000075.1:0-6133 GCA_964564795.1 uncultured Eubacteriales bacterium
AATTTAACGATTTAGTGCGCACAGTTAGGGATGCAAAAGAGGTTGGGTTTGAAGATATCAACATAGACATTATGTTCTCCCTTCCGGATCAAACACCTGAAAAGCTTTCAAACACAATTAAAGAAGTTGTAAAATTAAAGCCAACCCACATCTCTGCATATTCCCTTAAAATTGAGTATGGAACACCATTTTACAAGGTTAAAGGGGAGCTTAATCTTCCAAATGAGGAGGAGGATAGGGAGCTTTACGAGTTGTGTGTGAGGGAGCTTGCGGAAAATGGATACTCACAGTACGAAATTTCCAACTTCTGCCGTGATAATAAAATATCCAAGCACAACTACAAAAATTGGCGGTGCGAGGAGTATATTGGGCTTGGCGTCTCAGCGCACTCATACTTTAACGACAAGCGCTTTTCCTTTGTTGATGATATGGACGTTTTCTTAAACCAGGTGGAGCATAACGGTGCAACCATCAAGGAATTAATAGAAATCCCGTATGATGAGCGTGTTAATGAGTATATTATGCTGGGGCTAAGGCTAAATGAGGGGATAAACGATAAAACCTTTAAGGAGCGTTTTGATTTTTCCTTTTCTATTGCCTTTAAACCGCTGATTGATAAGTTCCTTGCAAGTGGGCATATGGTTAAAAACGGTGATAACTATGCGCTAACGCTCGAAGGGTTTAACATTTCAAATTATATAATTTCACAATTTATTGAAGAATAGCAAAAAAATAGCCCGCAGGATTATATTCCTGCGGGCTTTATTTTTATCTTACTTATTGTCAACCTTTGACATATGAGCAATAAGCTCAAGAACCTTGTTGGAGTAGCCCCACTCGTTATCGTACCAAGAAACAAGCTTAACAAAGTTATCGTTTAGTGCGATACCTGCGTCCGCATCAAAGATTGATGTTCTTGGATCGTGGATAAAGTCAGAGGAAACAACCATCTCGTCTGTATAGCCAAGGATACCCTTTAGCTCGTTCTCACTTGATTTTTTGATAACTTCACAGATTTCTTCATAAGTTGCGCTTTTCTCTAGTCTGCAAGTAAGGTCAACAACAGAAACGTCAAGAGTTGGAACTCTAAATGCCATACCTGTTAGCTTACCGTTAAGCTCGGGAATAACCATACCAACAGCCTTAGCAGCACCGGTGGAAGAAGGGATAATGTTGCCGGAAGCAGCGCGTCCGCCTCTCCAATCCTTTTTAGAAGGACCATCAACAGTCTTTTGTGTTGCAGTTGTGGAGTGAACAGTTGTCATCAAGCCTTCAACAATGCCAAAGTTATCGTTGATAACCTTTGCAAGAGGTGCAAGGCAGTTAGTTGTGCACGATGCGTTGGAAACAACATTCATAGATGAGTCGTACTTATCGTTGTTTACGCCCATAACGAACATTGGTGCATCGTTAGATGGTGCAGAAATAACAACTTTTTTAGCTCCGCCTTCAAAGTGAGCGCTTGCAGCTTCAGTTGATGTAAAAACACCGGTAGACTCAACAATGTAGTCAGCCCCTGCAGATCCCCAAGGAATTTCGTTTGCTTTCATGCAAGCAAAAATAGCGATTTCTTCACCATTAACAACAAGCTTATCATTTTGGACAGCAACACTTCCATCAAACCTGCCGTGTATGCTATCGTACTTTACCATATATGTCATATAGTCAAGGTCGATAAATGGGTCATTGATTGCAACAATCTCATATAGCTCTGGTTTTTCTAGTGCCGCTCTAAAAACAAGTCTACCAATACGACCAAATCCGTTAATACCAATTTTAATTCTCATTTTATTCCTCCATACAATTTTTTATACTGTTGTTAGTCTACAATAAATTGCAAATTATTTCAATAGTTTGATAAAAAATTAACTATATTTCTCCATATTACATAAATAATACCTCCGTTTTTAAAACCCAAGTAGCTAATTTGATTATTTTTATCTAGCAAAAACAAGAAAATTATGGTAAAATAAAACCACTTAAAAAATGAGAGGAATATTATAAATGAAAATGGAAAATTATAACCCTAAAAAGGAAAACTGCGAAGAGGGGCTAGAAATTCCCATAGATGATTTTAACAAAGGAAAATCAAACTTTATTTCTGCTTTTTCTCACGAAATATCTATGCCACTAACAATGCTGATAACCTCTGTCTCTATCCTTAAAAAGAACCATATGGACGAGATGACGGACAGTGCAAAGGGATATGTAGATGTTATTGACAAAAATGTTTCCAAAATATATGACCTGATGAACAACCTTATTGGAGTATCAAGAATTTATTTGCAAGACGATTATGCAATAAAACTGCAAAGTGTTGATATAGTAGAATTTTTAAATAAATGTGCAGATAGTATAAAGGGTCTGCCAAAATTAGATGGATATAAGATTAACTTTAGCTCTAACAAAGAAAGGTTTATTGTGATGTTTGATGTGTTTTTGGGGGAGCGGATTGTTGCTAACCTAATATCAAACTCATTTAAGTATTCTGGCACAAAAGAAGTTTTTTTAAACCTCCAAATTAATCAAAATAATTTTGTAGTCGAGGTAGTTGACTGTGGAAGGGGATTTAGCGAGGACCCACAATTTTTGCTTAATGCATTTGTGCGGGGAAAAGAAACAGCAGGAACCAGCGGTATGGGCATTGGGCTTAGCATTGTAAAAACATATGTGGAGGCGCTGGAAGGCACAGTTTCCATGCACAGCCAAAAAAATGAAGGAACAAAAGTGATTTTAACATTTCCGATAAAAGAAAGTGTGGGCAAAGAGGTTAAACTATCGAGCAACTCTTACGAATACACACAAAATTTGATTAAATATTACATAACCAGTTAAAATAAAGATGACAACCAAAACGGAGGGAAATAGAAATTGATTAGAGATTTTATCGAAAGTGATAGGGAAGAATACATTAAGATGTCGCAGGAGTTTTATGGCGGTGGAACAGCAACGCTCCACCCTGTGCCCGTTTCCAACTTTATCAGGAGTTTTGACGAATGCCTTAAGAAAAATCCATACTTGCGTGGCGGAATGGTTGTGAAAGATGGCAAAATTGCCGGGTTTTTTATAATATCAATCACGTGGAGTAATGAGGCAGGGGGGCTGACAATACTTTTAGAGGAGCTATTTATAAAGGAAGAAATGCGGGGAGGCGGCTGTGGCAAGGAGTTCTTTGAGTTTATTGATATGGAGTATAGCGATGCGAGGCGCCTAAGGCTGGAGGTATCCCAAAAAAATGTTAGGGCAATAAAGCTGTATGAGGAGCTTGGCTTTACACGCCTTGACTATGTGCAGATGATAAAGGAACGGGAGTGTTCTTATGCAAAATAGACCACTTGCGGATATTATGCGCCCCACCGATATTTCAGACGTTGTGGGGCAGGGGCATATTTTGGGGGAGGGCAAGGTGCTAACCCAAATAATTGAAAGTGGCAAGATTGGCAATATGATTTTTTACGGCCCGTCGGGAACCGGAAAAACAACCCTGGCAAGCATTATTGCAAGCAAAACAAAGATGGCTTTTTACAAGCTAAATGCAACCACCTCCTCTGTATCGGACATTAAGGATATAGTGGAGCAGATAGACACACTCCACACCCAAAATGGGATACTCCTTTATTTGGACGAGATACAATACTTTAACAAAAAACAGCAACAAACACTGCTTGAGTTTATTGAAAATGGGAAGATTACCATAATTGCAAGCACAACGGAAAACCCATATTTTTATGTTTATGGGGCAATTTTGTCACGGTGCAACGTGTTCCAATTTAAGGAGGTTGTTCCGAGTGAGATTGAGCGCGCTCTTGTGCGTGCAATCCAAAAGGTTAAGGCGGAAAAAAATATGTGCTTTACGGTGGAGGATAACGTTTTTCTACATATCAGCTCTAGCTGTGCGGGGGACGTTAGAAAGGCACTGAATATTTTAGAGGCACTAATTCTATCCGCTAAAATGGTTAATAAAGAATATGTGCTTTCCCTAAAAAGTGCGGTTGAGCTAACGGGGGGGAGCGTTTTGCGCTATGATAGGGATGGGGATAGCCACTACAACATAATCTCCGCATTGCAAAAATCAATTAGGGGTAGCGATGAAAATGCGGCTCTTCACTATGCCGCCCGTCTTATAAAGGGTGGGGATTTGATAACCCTGTGCCGTCGCCTTTTGGTGATTGCGAGCGAGGACATTGGGCTTGCAAACCCAAATGCGATTGTTATAACAAAGTCGTGTGTGGATAGTGCACTTCAACTGGGGTTGCCGGAGGGGCGAATACCTATTGCGCAAGCGGTTATTTACCTTGCCACCAGCCCAAAATCAAACAGTGGGATTGTGGCAATTGATAACGCTCTTGCAGCCCTTGAAAAGGGTAATTATGGCGAGGTGCCACCCAACCTGAAGGACGGGCATTACAGCGGCGCCAAAAAGCTTGGCAACGCACTTGATTACAAGTACCCACACAACTACAAAAACCATTATATTGCTCAGCAATACCTGCCGGAGGAAATTAAAACCCACATTTATTACACTTTTGGCGATAATAAAAATGAGCAAGCCTTCAAGGCATATTGGGATAAAATAAAGTAAAAATTTACAAAATATACACAAAAATAAGCTGGTTATAGTGTAAGCTTTAATATAGTAAAGAAGCCTTAGGAGGAAGAAACTTGAAGAAAAAAATCCGTATATTATTAAACCTTGGTGTTGTGGCACTTTTTGTGCTTAACTTCTTTGTTGATGCGCCAAACTTAAACCCGCTTTACCCAAGTGGCGCATTTATTTGGTGTGTTACAATCTCTGCATTTATTGGCGTTAATTTTCTTGTTGGACTGGGCGGTATCCGCATTATAACCGATGAGATAGGGCGTGTTAGGGTTACAACAGGGGATTTGAAGGGTAAGGCGAAAATGTCCTTTTACGTTATAGTTACGATTTGGGCGCTTTATTTTTTGGTTACGGTTGCGTCATCACCACTGTTTAACTACACAGCGTACCGAGACCAAATATCCGTTGACCAAAACCGTTCTGAATTCAGCGAAGATATTCAGCCACTGGACACTAATAAATTGCCAATAGTTGATAAGAGCTTGGCATACCGCTTGGCAGATAAAAAGCTAGGTGAGAAAACATCGCTGGGTAGCCAAGTTTATTTGGGCGAGCCTGTTATCCAAAGGGTGGCAGACGAGCTTGTGTGGGTTGTTCCCCTTAAACACAGTGGTTTCTTTAAATGGCTTAACAATATGAGTGGCACACCCGGTTACATTGTTGTTAGCGCAACAGATGTGCAAAATGTTAGGTATGTTGATGGCTTTAAAATTAAGTACCAACCAAACAACTTCCTACTTGACGATTTGAATAGGCATATAAGACTTTTTGGTGGTGCCTTTGAGGGCATTATTGATGACTCGTTCGAGCTTAATGAAGAGGGCAGGCCATACTGGGTTGTAACAACTTATAAAAACCAATGGTTGTTTGCACTGCCCGAGGCAACGGGAGTTCTACTTGTTGATGCGGAAACAGGAGCCATTAGCAAGTATTCAAACGAAAAGGTTCCGGAATGGGTGGATAGAGTTCAGCCTGAGGACATTTTGATGCAACAAATAAACAATCAAGGCCAATATGTTCATGGCGTTTTCAACTTCTCCAACAAGGATAAGTTTAGGGCATCTGAAGGCAACATAATCATTTACAACAACGATAGGTGCTACTTGTTCACAGGGCTTACAAGCGTTGGCTCAGACGAGAGCGCAATAGGCTTTATCTTGGTTGATATGGTAACAAAGGAAAGTAAAATTTACTATATGAGCGGTGCCACAGAGCGTGCGGCGCAGATGTCTGCACAGGGCAAGGTTCAACAGTTTGGGTATATCGCTTCCTTCCCAATGATTATTAATTTGGATGGCAAGGCAACCTACTTTATGACTCTTAAGGACAACGGCGGACTTATTAAGCAATACGCATTTGTATCGGTAACCGATTTCTCAACCGTTGGTGTTGGCGAAAGCGTGAACGAGGCTAAGAACAACTTTACCAAAGCTATAAAGGACTCGAACAGCACTATTGAAATTGGTGGAGAAAAGCTAAGCGCTATCGGCACAGTAGAGCGTATCGCAAGTGAGCAAGTTGTTACAAACACCC
>CAZMCJ010000076.1:0-1976 GCA_964564795.1 uncultured Eubacteriales bacterium
TGATGTACTAAAAAACTTCTTTGAACTTGATGTGAAGGGCGGACTAATTAGGGTTGGGGAGCGTGTGGTTGCTTTTTCAATAGGACAAGCGCTGTCTGACAGGGTGTTTGACGTGTGCATAGAAAAAGCCTTTTCTGATGTAACGGGTGCATATGCAATTATGAATAACGAATTTGCAAAAAATATCTGCGAAGGTTACGAGCTGATGAACAGGGAGGAAGACCTGGGGATTGAAGGACTTAGAAAGGCAAAGCTTAGCTATTACCCAGAGATTATTTTGGATAAGGGCAGTGCGACGCTTAGGTGAAAAGTTATGTTAAGAGTGGCAAAATCAGAAGAAAAGCCAATAATTATGGCGATGTGGGATAGCGTTTTTAAAGAGGATAAACGCTATATGGACATTTATTTTACCCACAAGTATAAAACTGAAAACTGCTTTGTGTTATGTGACGGTGGGGATATTGTTTCCTCTCTGCAGGTGCTTGACTACACCCTAAAAGTGGGGGAGAGCTTCCTAAAGATGGGGTATATCTCGGGTGTTGCAACCCTAGAGCAGCATAGGGGCAAGGGGCATATGGCTGCACTTCTTAACTTTACCTTTGATGAAATGGTTAAAAGGGGATATAAGGTGGCGGCATTAATCCCAGCAGAAGGATACCTCTTTGGCGTTTACGAAAAATTTGGGTTTGAAAGTGTTTTCCGCCTTAATAAATACAGTGGGGACAAAACGTTTAACAGCGAGTATAATTACGATTTAGATGAATTATATGATTTTTATGACAAAGAACAGCGGAAATTGCCTTGTGCGGTAATGAAAACAAAAGAGGATGTAATGGCAATGATTTTGGAGCATTTTGCAGGGGGCGGAAAGCTTTTGCTAGAGCGTGAAGGCACCAAAATTAGGGCACTTGCGTTTGAGTATAAGGGAGAAATTAGAGAGCGTTTAGGTGGGGAATTTGAAATCAAAAAAGGGGACTACGTTGGTATGATTAAGTACCTGAGCGCAGAGCAGATGCCACAAGGAGCAAACCCATATATGAATATGATGCTTAACTAAAGGAGAGAGTATGCAAACAAAAAGCGACTTTAGGACGAGTGCAAGGGAATTTAGGAAAAGCCAAACTGAGCAACAAGTGGTTGAAAAAAGCAACAAAATAATAGAATATTTTTTAAATAACTATGCATTTGATAGCGTTTGCATATACTCTTCAATTGGGGCGGAGGTACAAACAAACACATTGATTGAAAGACTGATATCAATGGGCAAAAGCGTTTATCTGCCACGATGTGTGGGTGATGATATTGAAATCCATAAAACTCTATCCCTAGCCCATTGTGCTAAAAGTGCCTTTGGTGTTTTGGAGCCAACGTGGGGCGAAAGCGAAGCCGAAGTGGACATAATAGTTATCCCGGGGTTGTGCTTTGATAAAAACGGAGCCAGAATTGGATATGGCAAGGGATACTATGATAAACTGCTTAAGAAACTAAAGGGTAAGCGGGTTGCTTTTTCATATGCGGAGATGGTGTTTGATGAAATACCAAATAATAAAAACGACCAAAAAGCGGATGCCATTATAACACAAAGGGGTGAGTGGGTAGTTGGAAAGCATGAACAAAATTAGCAAGGAAATACACTTGAGAGAAATGGCAAACAAATTTTGGCAGAGCAACAAGGGTGCCTGCTTGCTTTTGATGTGCATAATTTTACTTATATTTTTCAGGGTATCGGATAACTTCTTTAGCATTATGGATTTTAACCCCAGCGATAAGGTATTGTTTTTACAGACGGTGTGCTTTTTGGTGCCTTGCCTTATCTATTTTTGGGTGGAAAAAAACAAAGCAAGCTTTCGCTTTAATATGATTAAAATAGGAGATATGAAGTTTATTTTCCTATTTTCTATCGTTATGGCAATTGTTTCTGTAATCATTTCATCCGTTGTCCTGTTGGTGATAGGGGCAGAAACAAAGTACGCAAT
>CAZMCJ010000076.1:1986-6023 GCA_964564795.1 uncultured Eubacteriales bacterium
GGGCGTTGTTCAGCTTGGATTTTTAATGGGAGCGGTAATACCCGCACTGTGCGAGGAAACGCTGCTAAGGGGGCCTGTTCTTAGCGAATTTGGCGGATGCAAGCGTGGCGCCATTATTTTATCGGGGCTAACATTTGCAATGCTCCACGCAACGGCAAACAACTTTATATCCCCTTTTATTGCAGGGTGTGTTTACAGCGTTTTGACAATATGGTATAATTCCATAATACCTGCAATTTTTTGTCACTTTATAAACAATGCTTACATAATTATTATAAGCAAGCTGCTTATGGTATTTCCGGGGGAGGACGCAATGATGCTTGTTATGGTTGGGAACTTCATAATTTTGCTTATTTGTGTTTACAAAATTATATCAAGATACGAAAACAACAAGGAAGGCTTTAACAAAATGGGTCAAAGCATGCTTTGTGCTATAGATTACAAAGAAATGATGAGGACTGTTATATCGCCACCATTTTTGCTTTTTGTGTGCATGTGGTCGATTAACTTATTCATATAAGGAGGAATTTTTATGGCGGAAGAAAAAAAACCACTCTTCAGATTAAAGAGAGGAGTGAAAAATAAAACTGAGCAGGGAAATCAAGGGCAGGGAGAACAACCAAAACGAAAAAAGAGGAAGGTTTTGCTTACAGGTACAGGCGTTATCCTTTACTTTGCTGTTATAATACTTACATCATTAACACTTTCATTCTTTGCGGTAACAATGGCTAACGATATGTTTGGTTTTATCAAAAACAGTGAATTTGTTACAGTGGAAATTGATGATGCAAAGAATCTTAAAGAGCTTGCAAACACGCTAAAGGAACAAAATATAATTAAGTATAAGGGGTTATTTAAGCTTTATGTGGATTTTTCGGGAAATGCGGAAAATTTGCGCTCTGGTGAGTATGATATGAACCAAAACTTCACCTATCAACAAATCGTATCAAAGCTTAAAAATGTGAATAAAAAATCCGATACTGTTATGGTTACAATTCCGGAAGGGTACGAATTTAGGCAAATTGCAACCCTTTTGCAGGAAAAGAAGGTGTGCAAACGTGACGAGCTTATTGAAGTTGCACAAAACTACCCATTCAAACACGAAATTTTAAAGGGCGTTCCAAAGCGTGATAACCGCTTGGAGGGGTACCTGTTCCCAGATACCTATGAGTTTTATGTGAATGACGACCCTGTTCAGGTATTAAACAAAATGCTAAACAATTTTGAACGCAAAATGTTGCCTGATTATTTTGAAAAAGCAAAAGAGCTTAATATGACAATGGACGAGGTTGTGATTCTTTCATCTATGATAGAGCGAGAGGCGGCTAACCAAAAGGAGATGGAGCTTGTTTCCTCCGTTTTCCATAACCGTTTAAAGAGCAAGGATTTATCCCTGCTTCAATCGTGTGCAACCGTTCAATATATAATAAATGAGCGCAAGCCAATACTAAGCGATGCCGAAACAAAGATAAAAAGCCCGTACAACACCTACATTAATGCAGGGCTTCCTGTTGGACCAATTGCCTCCCCTGGCCTAGAGGCTATCGAGGCAGCACTTTACCCGGCAAAAACGGATTACACCTACTTTGTGGCAACAGCGGACGGCAAGCAAAATCTTTTTGCTAAAAATCTTAAGGAGCACGAAGCTAACATTAAAAAAGTACGTGGATAATAGGAGAACACAATGCTAAAGGAAATATTAAGGACGGATGATGATGACGACGGAATAAACCGATGCGTCATCACCGAGTATATAAGGAGCGCAACCCCCGACAACGTGGGGTTTTTGGCGCAATTGGAGGCATACGCAAAGGAAAACCACGTGCCGATTGTGCAAAAGGAGGTTTCCCAGTTTTTACGTGTTATGTGCGAAATTGTGAAGCCGAAAAACATTTTGGAGGTAGGCACAGCAATTGGTTATAGCGCAAGTGTAATGTTTTTTGCAAGTGGGAGTGACTGTGTTGTCACAACGATTGAGAGAAATGAAAAAATGATTGAGCTTGCGAATGAAAACCTTGCAAAAGGGAACCTTTTAAAGAATATTAATATTATTGAAGGGGACGCAACCATTGTGTTAAAGCAACTTCAATGTGAGTACGACTTGTTATTTCTGGATGCGGCAAAGGGGCAGTACCCTGAGTTTTTAAAGGAATGTATTCGACTCCTTAAAAAGGATGGCGTGCTAATATGCGACAACGTTTTGTTTAAAGGTATGACAGCGGACGATTTGCTTGTGAAACGCCGTAAGCGCACCATCGTTAAGCGACTTAGAACGTTTGTGGAGGAAATCATGCACAGCAGCGAATTGACAAGCAGCCTTATGCCACTTGGTGATGGGGTTACAATAAGTAAAAAGATATAAAGGGATTAATTATGATAAAAAAACCTGAACTACTTGCTCCAGCGGGGAGCTTAGAGAGACTCAAAATTGCATTCAAATATGGTGCTGATGCGTGTTACTTCGGTGGGGAAATTTTCTCCCTTAGGGCGGCGGCACAAAACTTCTCCTTTGACGATATGGTGGAGGCGAAGAAAATAGCGGTGGAGATGGGCAAAAAGCTTTACTGCGCTGTTAACGTTATGCCACGAAATGACGAGCTTGACCAATTGCCATCATTCCTTAAAAGGATTGAGGAGATTGGAATTGATGCTGTTGTTGTATCTGATATGGGAGTGCTTGCCCTTGTTAAGGAGCACACAAATATGGAAATTCATATAAGCACTCAAGCGTCAACAGTTAACTATAAAGCGTGTGAGCTTTACGGGAGTTTGGGCGCAAAGCGTGTTGTTTTGGCACGAGAGCTTTCGATGGAGGAAATTGCAAAAATCGGGGAAAAAATGGCGGGCAAGATGGATATTGAGGCATTTGTGCATGGCGCAATGTGCATTTCTTATTCTGGAAGATGCTTGCTTTCAAGTGTGATGACAGGCCGTGATGCAAACCGTGGTGCGTGCGCACAGCCATGCAGATGGAAGTACTATTTGGTGGAGGAAAAGCGCCCTAACGAGTACTACCCGGTTTTTGAGGACGAAAACGGAACATACATAATGAATTCCAAGGATTTGTGTATGGTGGAGCATGTCCCGGCTCTTATTAAGGCAGGGGTTACCTCCTTCAAGATAGAGGGTAGGGTTAAAACTGAGTACTATGTTGCGAGTGTTGTTAACGCATATAGACGTGCTATAGATGAATATTTTGATAATATAGATAATGAAGATTATAAGTTATCAAAAGAGATTTTGGACGATGTTAAAAAGATTAGTCACCGCCATTACTACACAGGTTTTTACTTTGGTAATGAGATGGAGGATGGTCAAGTTTACGAAACAAGTAGCTACATTAGGGAGGATGACGTGGTTGCAATTGTTGATGGCTACGATGAAGCCACCCAAACTGCGTATTGTACGCAAAAAAATAGGTTTTACAAGGGGGATACTCTGGAGGTGCTATCGTGGAAGGACAAAACACGCTCCTTTGTAAATGACGATATGCGTGACGAGAGGGATAATCCGTTAGAGGTGTGCCAGCACCCAACAATGAAGCTTAAAATCAAGGTGCCATTTCCGGTTGAAAAGGATATGATGATAAGGAAAGAAAAGCCATAGGAGTTTATTTATATAAAGAAACTAGGTGAGGCAAAGTGGTAATTAAGTTTGTTATCACCCTTTTGGTTGGCACAGTGGGTGGTCTAATTGCAAGAAAATATAAGATTACGGCGGGGCTGCTAATTGGCGCACTCGTTTCTGTTGCAATCTTCAATATCGCAACAGGGGAGGGGGTTTTCTTCTCACAGGCAAAAACCTTAACCCAAATTATCTCGGGTGGGATTATCGGAAGTACCGTAACACGTGACGATGTAGTGGCGATGAAGTACATAATAAAACCCGCAGCTTTTATGGTAAGCATGATGCTTTTAATCAACTTTGCAATAGGAAATTTTGTATACCATGAGTCTGATATTGACTTGATGACGTCACTGCTATGCACAATCCCAGGTGGTCTGACGGACATCACAATAATGAGCGGTGACTTGGGT
>CAZMCJ010000077.1:0-5982 GCA_964564795.1 uncultured Eubacteriales bacterium
GCATATAATGACCCTCGGGAATCATCATATTGCTTGCGCTTTCAAACATATCCACAACCGTTAGCTGAACCTCCCCATTTGGGGTTAGCTTTTGGGTGGGGTCCACCATTTTAAACATAACCTCAGCGCCCTTTGTTTTAACGTTTGTCCCTGCAGAGAAGTCGTTATTCAGCAAATAAAGCCCATACTGGGAGCGGTACTTGTTAAGGTGATTTACTTTAACCGTCTCCTCCCCAACGCTTAAGGTTAATTCTATCTTGGGGCTAGCTATAAAGGCTGTTCCGTCCTTATTAAAAAACACGCCATTTCGTCCGTCGCAGCTGCTCCTTAGCACGCCGTCCGTTATTACAATCCCCATTGGCACACCCGTTGCCATTGAAAAGAAGTCCCCATTAATGGCACCAACCACGTTTAGCCCGCTATCTTCAAGCCCTTTTGCCACCCTTGAAATGGTGGAGGTGCCATAAAGCTTGGAGCCATACGCAACCACAGGGTATACCCCCCCACCAGGTGTGTAGGTTAGTGAAAATGCCTCCTGCCTGTTCATTATTTCGTGCCACATGGTCTTTCTCTCATATGTTGTGTTTGGGGCAATCTTCATATTATCCTCGTAGTAAACCTCCCCTGCGTTTAGCGCAAGTGCAGTTGTTGCGAGTGTTAGCGCCATAATTATGGCAAGGATTAGTGATGTTATTTTCTTTAGCATAGTTTCTCCTTAATAAATTTATGTTCTTTCCTTATTAATATATTGTTTTATAAACTATAATTATACACCAAAAGCACCCTGAAGTAAACAATCTGAACATTCCAAATTTTTCTTTTTTATTATTGGTGGTCAAAAAAAACACAAATGTTTTTATCACACAAACAAAATTTTTGGAATAAACTTGAAAAAATAACTCATAAATGATACAATATCATTTAATACCAGCATCTTTTAACAAATAAATTTTTTGGAGGAAATTATGAAAAAAATACTCGCAAGTTTACTTTCAGTCGCACTTGTTGGCACAATTTTAGTTGGTTGTTCTGCTCCTGCTAACCCTGCTTCTGGCGACGTTATCAAAATTGGCGTGTTTGAGCCGCTAACAGGGGAAAATGGCGGCGGCGGCAAGCAAGAGGCAGACGGTATGGTCTACGCAAACAAAATGTACCCAACTGTTTTGGGTAAAAAGGTTGAGCTTGTTGTTGTTGATAACAAGAGCGACAAGGGGGAGGCGACTACCGCTGTTTCCCGTTTGATTGAAAAGGATAAGGTTGTTGCAATACTCGGCTCTTACGGCTCGGGCGTTTCCATCGCTGCTGGGGATATTATTAAAAATGCAAAAATCCCTGCAATTGGCGCTTCTTGCACCAACCCAATGGTTACTCAAGGCAACGATTTCTACTTTAGAGCATGCTTTTTGGACCCATTCCAAGGCAGAGTTGTTGCAAACTATGCAATAAACAATGGCGCTAAGACTGCCGCTGTTATCACACAAAACGGTGACGACTACTCCGTTGGACTTGGCAGCTTCTTTACAAAGGCGTTTAAAGAGCTAACAGGCAGCGATGCTTCAATCGTGGCTGAGGCTCAGTTCCAAGTGAACGACACCGACTTTAACGCAATCCTAACTAACATCAAGGCAAAAAACCCTGACGTTATTTTTGCGCCAAGCTCCATCGCAACCGCTCCACTTATCATCAAGCAAGCACGTGCGCTAGGCATAACTTGCCCAATTATGGGTGGCGATACTTGGGAAAACCCATCTATTATAGAGGTTGCAGGCAAAGATGCTGAGGGCATGGTTCTTTCCACATTCTTTGACGAAAACGACCCTGCAACTGCTGAGGCAAAAAAGTTTGTTGAGGGCTACAAGAAGGAGCTAGGGGACAAAGAGCCTATTATCCCTGCTGTTGCAGCGCTTGGCTACGATGCTTACATAGTTTTGCTTGATGCAATTGAGCGTGCCGGCTCAACCGATGGTGAGGCTATCAGAAAGGCACTTGCTGAAACTAAGGATTTTGAGGGGGTTACAGGCATAATTAACTTTACCCCTGATGGCGATGCTGACAAGAATATGGCTGTTATTAAAAAGGTTGTAAACGGTAAGTTTGTATTCGTTGAAACTGTTGAGGTAAAATAATCGCTTTAAACAATAATTGGGGGGCGGGGAAAACCCGTCCCTATTTTTAAGGACTAGGGGGGGAACTTATGACCTTTGAGACTTTAATGCAGCAGCTTGCCAACGGCATTGCCCTTGGAAGCCTTTATGCACTAATCGCCATTGGCTACACAATGGTTTACGGAATTTTACGCCTTATCAACTTCGCCCACGGTGATATTTTTATGATGGCGGCTTACTTTATGGTGTTCACCACCATAAATTTTTCCTTGCCTTGGTATGTGGCAATTTTTGTAACAATGATATTGACCGTTTTGCTTGGGCTTTTGCTCGAGCGTATAGCATATCGCCCCTTGCGTGACGCACCCAGGATGTCCATTATGATTTCCGCAATCGGCGCCTCCTTCTTTTTGGAGAATTTGGCGAACTACCTTTTCAGCGGTGTTCCAAAGGGCTTTCCCGACATCAAATTGCTTACCCAGTCCGTTACAGTCGGTGGCATTTCACTATCAGTTGGGACAATCATCACTCCCATAATCACAATTGTCTCTCTACTTATTTTGCTGTTTTTAATCAACAAAACCAAAATGGGTATGGCAATGCGTGCGGTTTCAAGGGATTACGAAACATCCCGTCTTATGGGAATAAAAATAAACAGCGTTATCTCTGTTACCTTTATAATCGGCTCGGTGCTTGCCTCTATCGGCGCTATCCTTTGGGGCACACGCTACCCGAGCGTTATGCCGCTAATGGGTGTTATGCCTGGGCTTAAATGCTTTGTTGCAGCCGTTTTGGGGGGCATTGGCAACATCACCGGTGCAGTTATAGGCGGCTTTATCCTTGGAATGGGGGAAACTATGATTGTTTCCTTCGTGCCACTGCTTTCGGGCTATCGTGATGCTTTTGCCTTTATCGTGCTTATCATTGTTTTGCTTGTTAAGCCAACGGGACTTTTAGGAGAGAAGGTGACGGAGAAGGTATGATTAAGAATTATAAAAAGGCAAACCGCAACCTTTATTTGGGGCTTTTCGCCGCACTCCTTATTTTGCTTGCCCTCCTTTCCTCAAAGGTGATTGGGGACCCGTACATTGTGCGCATACTAAACCTTAGCGCAATTTACGCAATCGTTAGCGTTTCTATGAATTTGGTTAACGGCTTTACGGGGCTTTTTTCCTTAGGTCAGGCAGGATTTATGGCAATCGGCGCATTTTCCGTTGCTGTTTTGTCCGTTCCTGTGGCGGAGCGACCCGCCATTTTTTACATAGTTCCACAGCACCCACTTTTGGCTAATTTGGAGGTTAACTTTTTTATTGCACTCCTTATCGGCGGAATTTTGGCGGCGCTTGCGGCGCTCATCATCGGTATGCCTGTTCTTAGGCTAAAAAGCGACTATTTGGCGATTGCCACCCTTGGATTTTCCGAGATTATAAGAATAGTGCTAACCAATGCAAGCACCATTACAAATGGCGCCCTCGGCATTAAAAAAATCCCCACTTATGCTTCTAACCTGTGGGTAACTTTTACAATAGCGGGGCTTTCCATCTTCTTTATCGTGCTGCTCATCAACTCCAGCTACGGCAGAGCCTTTAAGGCGATACGTGAGGATGAGATAGCGGCGGAGGCTATGGGCATAAACCTATTTAAGCACAAGACCCTCTCCTTTGCTGTTGGCGCATTTTTTGCAGGCATTGGCGGTGGTTTGCTTGCCTCCCTCGTTGGTGCGGCAGACCCTAAGCAGTTCTACTTCACCCTAACTTATAACTTCCTTCTTATTATTGTGCTTGGCGGAATGGGCAGCGTTTCGGGCACAATCATCGCCTCCTTTGTGGTTGTTGGGGGGTTGGAGGTTCTTCGCCTCTTCGACGACCCACTAACACTTTTCGGCGTTACAATTCCGCTGTTTAGGGCGGGCTTTAGAATGGTTATCTACTCCATTTTGCTTATGGTTGTTGTACTTTTCTACAACCGTGGTATTATGGGCAACCGTGAGCTTAGCACTCAGTTTATTCGTGATGTGTTTAAAAGAAAAAGGAAGGGGGGTAACGTTTAGATGAGCCTGCTTTCAACAAAAAATGTGTATATGCGCTTTGGTGGAGTAACCGCTGTTGATGACCTTAACATTGAGGTAAACGAGGGGGAAATTGTTGCCCTTATCGGCCCTAATGGTGCCGGCAAAACCACCGCCTTTAACGTTATCACAGGGGTTTACAAGCCAACACAGGGCAATGTTTACTTTAAAAATGATGACATAACAGGCAAAACCCCCGACAAAATCACAAAGGCAGGGGTTGCAAGAACCTTCCAAAACATCAGGCTTTTTAAGGAGCTTAGCGTTTTTGATAACGTTTTAATTGGCAAGCACCTTAACATCAAGGCAAACTTTTTGAGTGCGGCGCTTCGCCTTTCCCATAAGGAGGAGCAAAAAATGCGTGATGAAGCGGACGTTTTGCTAAAGCGTTTGGGGCTTTATGAATTAAAGGACGAGGTTGCGTCATCACTGCCATACGGCAAGCAACGCCATCTGGAAATTGCCAGAGCCCTTGCCACAAGCCCACAGGTACTACTCCTTGATGAGCCGGCGGCAGGTATGAACCCGCAAGAAACACTTGAGCTGACCCGCTTTATTAAGGCGGTTAAGGACGAATATAACCTAACCGTTTTTATGATTGAGCATCATATGGATTTAGTTATGGAAATTTCCGATAAAATTTATGTGCTTGATTTTGGCAAGACCATTGCAATGGGCACACCTGAAGAAATTCAGAACAACAAGCGTGTTATCGAGGCGTATTTGGGGGTGGAAGAAGATGCTTAAGGTTAAAGATTTATTTGTTAGCTACGGCGCAATTGAGGCTGTTAAGGGAATATCGGTTGACGTTGAGGACGGCTCAATCGTCACCCTTATCGGTGCAAACGGCGCAGGCAAAAGCACCTTTTTACGCTCTGTTGTTGGGCTTGTGCGCTCAAGCAGCGGCAGTATAGATTACAACGGCTGTGAGCTTATCGGCAAGCAAAGCAATGATATTGTTAAGACGGGGATAACCCTTGTGCCTGAGGGCAGGCGGGTTTTCGCAAACCTTAGCGTTGTGGAAAACTTGAAGATTGGCGCATATATGAGAAATGACGATTTGACCGACGACTTAAACTGGATATACGACCTTTTTCCACGCCTTAAGGAGCGTTCGTGGCAAATGGCAGGCACGCTGTCAGGTGGCGAGCAACAAATGCTTGCTGTTGGGCGGGCTCTGATGAGCAAGCCATCACTCCTTATGATGGATGAGCCGTCTTTGGGGCTTGCGCCCATCATTGTGCGGGGCATTTTTGATATTATCAAGGAGATTAACAAGCAGGGCAAGACCATTTTGCTAATCGAACAGAATGCCAATTTGGCACTAAAGTGCGCTGACCACGCCTACGTTTTGGAGACAGGCAAGGTTACCTTGCAAGGGCATGGCAGGGAGCTTTTGGAGAATGACGAGGTTAAAGCGGCGTACCTTGGAAAGCATAAGTAAATATTTGGGGAGGGTTTTGCCCTTCCCCTTTTTGCGTACTTTTTGATATGGTAATGGGTGAAGGGTTGCTGTTCCCTTTGCGTCCTTGCCGATACAGTAAAGGGTGGAAGAGTTGCCTTTCCCCTTTTTCGCCTTGCAAATGGTGGGGTCGCCTTTACTCTTGCGACCTGCAAGCATAGTAAAAGGGTGGGAGGGAGATGATGTTCCCTTTGCGACCTTGCTGATACAGTAAAGTGTGGAAGGGTTACCTTTCCCTTTTTCACCTTGCAAATGGTGGGCGTGCCATCTGGCGGGGTAGAAACCTTGCGGCGGTAGATTTCACTATGCTAAATTACCCACGCAAAAAAGAGCAAAGGATATTGGAG
>CAZMCJ010000078.1:0-5946 GCA_964564795.1 uncultured Eubacteriales bacterium
AGTACAGAAGACACGCCTGATTACAGGAGGACGATCGCCGGAGAAATAAACAAATACACCGATTATATTGATATTTACATAACCCATTGGCAATCAGTTGAGCCGTTTTTGGTTCCAATAAGCGAAACAATGGAAGCTTTAAATGAGCTTAAAAAAGAGGGGAAAATAAGGGCAATTGGCGCATCAAACGTTACAAAAGAGCATGTTAATGAATATATGAAGTATGGAACGCTTGATTTAATTCAAGAAAAATATAGTATGTTAACAAGGGTGGTGGAAGACGAATTATTGCCAATTGCAAAGGAGAATAACATCACTTTGCAAGCGTATTCACCCCTTGAGCAAGGCTTGCTAACAGGAAAAATAACAATGGATTATGTTGTTAGTCCCGCAGAGTTTAGGAATAAGATTAAGTGGTATGAACTTGATAAGAGGGCAAAGGTAATTGCGCTTCTTGATAGCTTTAAGCCACTTTGCGAAAAATATAATTGCGAAGTTGGTAACCTTGTTATTGCGTGGACAGGCGCACAAGGGGATAATGTTAACGTTTTGTGTGGTGGCAGAAAGCAGGAACATGTTCTATCAAACGTTAAAGCGGGAGATATTACACTAAGCCAAGAGGATATTACAGCAATGAGAAAAAGCATTGAAGAATATATAGGGGAGTAGGGGAAAAAATGAAAATTGCACTAACATCAGATAAGGCTGGTTTTTTGCTGAAGGAGAAGGTTAAGGAGCACTTAATCTCAAAGGGGCACGAAGTTACAGATGTAGGGCAACAAAGTCTGGAGGACGAGGTACTGCCGTTTTTTGTAGCATCAGACAGAGGTGTGGAGCTAATTAAAAATGGCAAGGCGGAAAGGGGAATATTTATTTGCGGAACAGGTGCAGGTATGTGCATTAACGCAAATAAGCACCAAGGGATTTATGCAATAGTGTCGGAGAGTATTTACTCAGCAACACTATGCAGAGTCATAAACAACGCAAATGTTTTAACATTTGGTTCCCGAATTATAGGTCCCGAAATGGCGTTTGAGATGTGCGATGCATTCCTTAAAACAAATTTTACAGAGGGTATGGAAGCAGATAGAGCCGCATATTTGGAAAAACTGATGAGCGGATATATGGAGCATTTAAAATAAAAAACACGGGGTGCGATTGCGCCCCGTGTTTTTTTATCCACTAACTAAAACATCTATACCTTTTCCTTCAAGGATTGTTTTTCCTTTGGAAATTGCGCACTGAAGTTCCCCCTCGTCATACTCTGGCATTTTATAGATAAGCCCTAGGTTTTCATACTTTTTCTCTCCGAAAATATGGTAGGGGAGTAGCTCAACACTAGCTATATCAAGGGAATTTAGCAAACAACCCAGCAAATCAAAGGCACTTTCATTATCGTTAAAGGTGGGTATCACAGGGGTACGCACCATAACACGGGCACCACTTTCCTTAATCTTTTTAAGGTTTTGAATGATTATTGAGTTATCAACTCCTGTAAACTCTTTGTGAATTTGTGGGTCAACATGCTTTATATCGTAAAGAATAAGGTCAATATAGGGTAGGCAAGGGGATATAACATTAAAAGGGGCAAATCCGGTTGTTTCCACTGCGGTATTAATATTATTTTCCTTGCACAGCTTTAGCATTTTAAATAGAAATTCACTTTGAGCAAATGGCTCCCCGCCGGAAAAAGTCACCCCACCCCCAGAGGAGGCAAAAAATGCCTCATCTTTTTTTATCTCATTTAAAAGTGCCCCGGCATCAATCGTATATCCTTTAATCGATTTTGCACCTGTGGGGCATATCTCCTCACAACAACCACATGTTTGGCATAGCTCACTATCAACAACGTGGGGAGCAGTGTCGCTAATGCATAAACTTTTGCAATTAGATACACACCCCATACACTTAATGCAAAGCTCGTCATTGTGTGAAATTTGGGGAAAAAAACTTTGGCTTTCGGGATTGGAACACCATAGGCACCTGAGTGGGCAACCTTTAAAGAATACGGTGGTACGAATTCCATCCCCATCGTGCAGACAAAAACGCTGAATATCAAAGATTACACCACTCATAGACTTGCCTCGCTGCGGTCGATTATAGACTTTTGTGCCTTTTCGGAAAGCTCTACAAAAATTGCGCTGTATCCCGCAACACGTACTACAAGCCCTTTATAATTCTCTGGATTTTTTATTGCATCCTTTAAAACCTCGTTGGAAAAAATGTTAAATTGCCAGTGGAATCCCCCAATTGCAACAAAGGATTTTAGCAGAGCAACCAACTTTCCAACTCCGGTTTCGTTCTCAAAGAGAGTACCCATTAGACGCTGATTAACTATTACACCATCAGGTGCTCTTGATAAATCAACCTTACAAACGGATTTTAGTGCGGCAGTAGGACCAAGCTTATCTGCCCCATACATTGGTGTTAGACCGTCTGATAGAGGGTCAAAGGCGAGCCTGCCGTCCGGAGTTGCGGCGGTAACATTGCCAAGAGCCACTTGTGCAGTTACTGAATAAAGTGCAGGCCAAAAAGCACCACCACGACTGTTTTTGTATTTTTCAAGCTCGTCAAAGAAAAAGTTTGTAACATCAACAACAATGTTATCAACCTCATCACAATCATTTCCAAATTTAGGAAGTTTATTTATAATGCGTTGGCGAAGCAGTTCGTTTCCATCAAAATTTTTGCGTACTATTTCCGCAAAATCAGCAAGGGAAAGTAACTTTTCATCATAAACAAGGCGCTTTATTGCGACAAGTGAATCGCCGACCGAGGCGCTACCAACAGCAACAAGCCCAGTCGTATTATAGCGTGCGCCTGCGTTTGTAACATCCCGACCAACATCTATGCAATCATCAACCAACAGGCTAACAAAAGGAAGGGGTAACAAATCACGGTGAATGTTATCTGTCAAGTTTGCCTCGCAAACGTGGAGTGCAACAATTTTTTTAAATCTATCGAAAAAATTATTCATCAAATCATCAAAGGTTTCAAGGGCTACAAGGTCAACAGGATCGCCAATTTTTTTGCCAAAGGAAATCTCGTAGCCACCACCCAACGTTGCTTCTAAAATTTTGGGCATATTAACATATCCACCATTGCATCGTCCCCACATCTTGTAAACGGTAATCTCATCACAACCGATAGGCAGGTAATCAATTGCAAGTTCAAGAGGGATACCCTTAGAGGTCACAGCGGGAATAATAACGTCATCATTTAGAACCTGTGGCATACCGTTTCCTGTGGCAATGGAGTGAACGGTCGTCTTTAGCAAATCGACAGGGCTATCTTTGTGCAGACGAACAGTAAAGTTTGGTTGGTGCAAGCCAATGTGAGCATTTGCCTCCAAACACATATAGGTTAAAAGATTGGTTGCGTCCTTTCCATCTTGCCCAAAACCAGAAACAACAAGGTTTTGCCCAGATGCATACCCCGCTGTAATCTCAGCCCCAATTTTGCCGTCAACTCGCAAAATTTCACAATATTTTAGAAACAGACAATCAAGTAATTCTTGGGCATATGCCTTTGTGATTGCGCCACTGTCCAAGTCCGCCTTAAGGTATGGATACATATATTGGTCAAATCGCCCGGGGCTTATAGAATAGCCATTACTTTCGATTTGTGGTACAAGTTGAATAATCCAATAGGATTGTATTGCCTCATCATAGGAGGTGGCGGGAAGAAATGGAACCTTGCTTAAAATGGTTGATAAGCGCAACAACTCCGCCTTGCGTGTGGGGTTTTGCTCGGAATTTGCTTGTTCTTTAGCCAAACGAGAATATCTGTTTGCAAACTCAATGGTTCCCAAGCATACTTCTTTTGTGGCGCGATAGAATGACATTTTATCCGAATAATCGGCACTTGTAATATCAAGGCTTAACATTTTCTCCTCGATTTTTTGGAGCATTCCCTTTATACCATATTTAAGTATCTTGCTAAAATCGGGTGCAACGTGTGCAAAACCGCTAACCTCGTGTGAGTTGGTGAAAAGTCCACCACTAAAGCACGCTTTTATTTCCTCGGGGCGCAAAACCTTAAAACGATCAGCAAGGGTTCTGCCCTCCCAGTATGGGTAGAGTGCTCGCACCTGAGCCTTCACCTCCTCTGTTACAATAAGGCGGTTGTGGGCCCGTGTTTCGAAATCATCAAGCTCATTGATATAGGAAAAAACAACTTCAGGGAAAACCTCCGCTGAACGGGGAAGGGAGGCGGGGTGGCCTAAAATAAGCTCATCTTTTTCAATAAAAATGGGCATCTCGTTTAGGCAGGCTCGAAGTGCGATGCCACGCTTTAAAACAGTTGGCGCACCCTCCATTTCTTTATAAACTCGTGTGTAAATCTTTGCACGCTCACAGCACATATAAGATTTTGCATTAATAAAGCGCTCTTTTAAATTAAGAACACGCTTTGTTGGGGCATTAAAATATTTGTTCATTATTTTGACCTCATTACAAATTTTATAAATGGAAAAAGGGAAGATGAAAGCACATCCGCCCTTTTTTTATAATTTTTAGCCTCTTAATAACATTGGTAGGAATGTAATGATTTGCGGGAAAAAGGTGAGTATTACCAAGAGAACCACCACAACACTAATATAAGGAATAACTGCATGGAATGACCGCCCAACGCTTAGATTGCCAATATTGGCGGCGATAAGAAGGCATATTCCATATGGTGGAGTAACTAATCCAACTGCAAGTGTTATAACTATTGTAACACCAAGCGCAACTGGGTCGATACCGAATTTTAATGCTGTTGGAAGAAGTACAGGAACAAACAAAATCATTGCGGGAAGTGCATCCATAAATGTTCCGATTAAAAGGAAGAACACGATGATAACAACCATAAATGAAAGGCCTGAAGTTACATAGCTTGCAAAGAATTGCTCAACATAAATTGAAACTCTGTAGTAACCAAGTAACTCTCCCAAGGCAGTTGCAGCCGAAAGTGCGAAAAGTGGTTGCGCACTTTGCAACATAGAGTCCATTATAATTTTTGGCAGATGTTTTGGTGTTAGGGTTCTATAGAAGAACCAGCTTATTAAAAAAGCATAAACAGCGGCAAACGCAGCACTTTCGGTTGGCGTGTATACGCCGGAAAGTATACCACCAATGATGATAAGTGGGGTTAGAAGTGCTGGGAAGGTAATCCAAAACAACTTAATAAAACGCTTGAAAGAGGTTGGAGCATAGATTGGGAAGTTCTTTGAGAATGAAAGTATATAAACTAAAAGCATCATTCCAAGACCAATCATAATACCGGGGATAATACCACCTAAGAATAAATCACCAACGGAGGTGTTAGAAAGCCCAGCGTATACAACCATTGGGATAGATGGTGGAATAATAACACCAATAGTGGAGGAGGCAGCGGTAACACCAACAGATGTTTCCACGTCATAACCCGTATCAATCATACTTGGTATTAATATTTTACCAACACCTGCAGTATCAGCTGCGGATGAGCCGGAAACGCCAGCGAAAATCATGGAAACAAGGATATTAGCGTGGGCAAGCCCACCACGAACGCTACCTACGATTGAAGTTGAAAATTCAATCATTTTCTCGGATATTTTACCTGAGTTCATAATGTTTGCAGCCAAAATAAATAGTGGCACAGCAAGTAAAACAAAGGAGTTAAGACCATTTGCCATTTTCATAGGTACTGTTATTTCAGGAATTGCAGGTATGTTCATTATTCCTAATAATGCAACAAGTGCAATTGAGAACGCAATTGGAACACCATAGAGGATAAACCCAACAAAACAAACAACTAACATTATTCCACTCATTATTTTTTATCCTCCTTATCATCTCTTTCAATTTCAATCCCGTCTAACTCGGTTGCACTTTCAATCAAATCAAAGGTTACAAAGTCTTTTTCCTTTATTCTTCTAATATCATCAAGGATGTGGCAAATTGCGTAAAGAGTCATTGTGACGCC
>CAZMCJ010000079.1:0-5916 GCA_964564795.1 uncultured Eubacteriales bacterium
AGCAACCGTAAAAATATAAAATTGACTTACAGTCGATACCAGAAAGTGTTCGGACGAATCCGGGACGAGCTCAACTTAAACCCAGAGCATAGACCGCATGACGGTCGTAAACATTTCGTCACGGCAGCAAAAAAATATGGCGTTGATGAATATGCCATAAAATATATAGTTGGGCACAAGATTTCGGATATCACGGAGAAAGTCTATACAGATAGAGAGTTCACTTGGCTCAAAGAAGAAATGGAAAAAATAAAATAAGTTGTAGGAATAGTAGTGTAGGAGTGGTGCAGGAATAATGTACGAATTACATACATTTCCCCGCTTTTAACCACTCCTAACTACTTCCTAAAACCGCATAAATACTGGATTATTGAGAGATAACCTATCTAGGTTGTTTCTATAATATAATTAAGGTGAAATCCAAAAAAATCCTCATAATAAAAACAAAAAGAGAGGTTGTGTTGTCAATATGTTTAAAATAGTAGCTGCACACGAGGCAGTTTCGTTAATCAAAGATGGGGACTGTATTGCTATAAACTCCTTCCTTTCCCTTGCCAACCCAGAGCATCTTCACAGCGCCCTTGCACAGCGTTTTGAGCAAACAGGTCACCCAAATAACCTAGAGATTTTTTGTTCATCCGGCTTCGGTGCGTGGGACGAAAGTAAACTAGCAGATAAATATATAGCAATGGGTGCAGTTAAAAGCGTCGTTGCCGGTCATCTTGCAAGTATGCCAAGTGTTATTCGCCTTGCAAAGGAAAATAAGCTTGAGTGCTACAATGTGCCACTCGGTGTTCTTTCCCACTGTGTTCGTGAAGCGGCAGGTGGCAAAAGGGGCTACCTTAGCAAGGTTGGTCTAAACCTTTTTTGTGACCCACG
This sequence comes from uncultured Eubacteriales bacterium, assembly GCA_964564795.1. Lineage (GTDB taxonomy): Bacteria > Bacillota > Clostridia > Oscillospirales > RGIG577 > CAZMCJ01. The sequence goes on from CAZMCJ010000079.1 coordinate 880, forward strand.
CATAAGTGGTGTTGGCATTAACGAAATCTCCAAACGTGAGCTTGTTAAGGTTGTAAATGTTGATGACGAGGAGTACCTATACTACCAAACTCCAAAGATTGACGTTGCCTTTTTGCGTGGAACATCGGTTGACCCTAACGGGAACATCTCATTCGAGAAGGAATGCCTAACGGTTGATGCGCTATCCACCGCACAGGCAACAAAAGCAAACGGTGGTATTGTTATTGTACAGGTTGAACAAGTTAACCCTACCTTCTCTCGCCCACGCAACGTTATTGTGCCCGGTATTTTAGTTGATTTTGTTGTTGTGTATAAAGATCAAGAGCAGGTAACTAACAGCGCATATAACCCTACCCTTTCTGGTGATATTCACGTTCCCCCAACCCAAATGGATTATTGGATGGGACAGCTTACCCTTTCGGGAAAGCGCAGTTCTACCAAAATTGATGTTTCACATCATATTATTGGTATGCGCGCTGCAAAGGAGCTAAACAAAGGAGATGTTGTTAACCTAGGTATTGGTATACCTGAGATGGTTGGCAAGTGCGCCTCTATAACAGGCAAGTTAAACGATATAACCCTTACAGTTGAGTCGGGTGGCATAGGTGGCCTGCCCGCACCCGGTGTTGCCTTTGGTGCAACCATTGGTGCCGATTTTATCTGCGATATGGCGCAGCAGTTTGACTTCTATAATGGTGGTGGGCTTGACATTTGCTTTATGGGTGGTTTGGAAGTGGATATGTTTGGAAACGTTAATGCTCATCAGCTTAGCGATAAGTTCGTTGGCATTGGTGGCTTTGCCAACATCACACATTCCACCAAAAACGTTGTCTTTTGTGTAACATTTACAACAAAAGGGCTTTCAACAAGCTTTGAAAATGATACGATAACCATTATTCAAGATGGAGCGCTGAAAAAGTTCAAACGTGAGATTACAGCGATTAGCTTTAGTGCTAAAAATGCAATTGAGCGTGGTCAAAATGTTCTTTATGTGACCGAGCGGTGCGTGTTTAAACTAACCCCGAAGGGTCTTAAGCTTATTGAGGTTACTAAGGGTGCTGACTTGCAAAGGGATATTCTTGATTTGCTTGACTTTGATGTTGAAGTTGATTTGCAAAACTAAATAAGTTTAGGGGGACCACATTATAATGTGGCACCCCCATTTTTATGCATTTTTAATCATTTCACTCCACTTGGCTGTTAGCTTATCAACACTCCACGCCGCGTTTGCAGGGCTTGTGGAGGGCAAGCACAATGCCTGTCTGCCAATCTTTTTTAAGATGTGTTTGTTGTATAGCGTGTGTGCTGTTTTGCCATTCACAAAAATTTCCTTAATATCGCATTCCTTTAAAATCCCTGTTAGGTCGTTTGGGACTACCTCCTTTATGGTGCTATCTGCCGACCCTTCTATATCACACTTTGCAATAACGTCCCATACGGCTATGTTGTTTTCAAGTAAAAAGCTAATTTTTTCCTCCACTGTCTGGGGGCATGGGTAACCAAACACGTTTGAAATTACAACCCAAAATCGGTTTTGGGGGTGACCATAAAAGAACCCCTGCTCCCGTGATTTGACAGATGGAAAGCTACCCAAAATTAATATTTTAGAATTCTTATTAAATATAGATTCAATGTTATGCTCTTTAGTAGCCATATTTTTGCAATATTTCCTTTAATTTATTTACTTATAATATTTATCAAATATAGGTTTAAGGTACGCATAGGAATTCTGTGCGCACGTTAACTGGTCTGGAATCTGCAAGCATTCAACCGTAAATGTGCCATCATATCCACACTCGCTAAACTTTTTAATTATTCCCTCAAAATCCATGTTTAATGCACCTGGGTATTTCCTGTTTTTATCAGAAAGATGCACATAAATATTGTAATCACTATATTTTTCAATAGCTTCCTCCACACTTGTTTCTTCAATATACATATGGAAAATATCCATCATAACCTTTAGCTTATCGCACCCCACATCTTTTATTAGCTTTACACCCTCTTCCAAGGTATTAATAAAGTTTGTTTGCACAATATTAACTGTTTCAAGCGCTACCTGCACGTCTTTCGCCTCTGCATATTCCGAAACCTCCCTAAGGCTTTCACACGCAATACCATAACTAATCTCTCGTGGAACATCTGTAAAATAGCACCCTTTAACTCTGCCCAAATTAATGTCAGTGTTAAAGTACTTTGCCATATCAATTGTTTGTTTAACCTTGTTTATCGCCTCTCGCCTAACGCTTTCAAGCTTGTGGTTTAGCGATAACCCCAGTTGTCCATATAATTCTCCGGTGCATACAAGTGCAACTTCCATATTGTTTTGTTGCAAAAGTTTTTCAAGTCTTAAAATATCAACATTTGCCGGGTCAACTGTCATACATTCCACCGCATTATAGCCAATAGAGCTTAATGTTTTGATGGTTTTGTCTAGCGGGCCTTGGAATGCCGTAACATTTGGTGAGTATGTAACATCAGGTGTTGCAATTTGGTATGATAGTTTCATAAATTCTCCCCCATTATTTTATTTTTGACTAAACTAAACTTCCAGGAATTTCTATGCTTCTTCTATCATCATATCATTTTTTTTGGTTTGTTTCAATTAATTTGTAAGTAACAACTAACTTTATTGTTGGATTTTTTTGCACCTTTGTGGTAAAATTGAATATGTAAAATAAGATAAAAAAGAATAGGAACGATAAATTATGAATGAAAAGGAAGTTGCGGAAATACGCCGAAACCTAAACCCTAAAAAAACTAACATAACTCATATAAGGGGATGCTATGTTAACCAAAACAAGGAAATCATCTCCCAGTTTAACCAATCAATTGCACTAATGCCAGAGGCAGAGGGGGAAAAGCTACTTTCAATCCTAAAGCGAACCCTCTCCGGTACATTGCAAAAGAATTTAATTGATATTGAGTTCACCACCCAGCAAGTACTGGAAAGTGCGGAGCATAAACTGCTTATGTCCCTTAAAAGCTCTGAGCTTAAGGACGATGATGCAACGAATGAATTTTGTAAACGTGCTATCTCTGCTCTTTCCTTTGATGGCAACTATCTTATCCTTTTGGCACACGATAAATATGACGTGCCCTATCGTACAAGTGTCGGTGATAAGTTGGCTGACGCATCAAGCGAGGTTTTCTCCTACTTTTTGTGCGCCGTTTGCCCTGTTAAAATGACCAAACCCGCCCTTAGCTATTATCCAAATGATAACGAGTTCCGCTCTTGCACCCTTGACTGGATTGTATCCCCCCCTGACATCGGCTTTATGTTCCCCGCATTTGATGACCGCAGCGCAAATATCTACAATGCACTTTACTATTCTAAAGATTGCACTCAAAGCAATAAGGACTTTGTGGATAGCATTTTTAATAGCGAAATCCCCCTTCCCGCCACTGTGCAAAAGGAAACGTTCCAAGCCATTTTAGAGGACACCCTTGTGGACGATTGTAGCTATGGCATTATGCAAGCGGTGCATGAGCAGTTTTACGGAATGATTGAGGAGCATAAAGAAAATAAGGAAGTTACCCCTTTGATAATCTCCAAAAGCACAGTTAAAGAAATTCTAAAAACGTGTGGAGTTAGCGAAGATAGCGTTGCCACATTTGATAAAAAGTATGATTCAAACTTTGGGCAGGACGCTCCACTCACCCCCCGCAATATTATTGATACAAAGCAGTTTGAGGTGCGCACTCCAACCGTTAAAATCCAAGTGGATCCCGACCGCACGAACCTTGTGGAAACCCGCATTATCGATGGTGCAAAGTACATACTAATCCGCGTGGAGGAAGGTATTGAGGTTAACGGTGTAAGCGTTAATATATCCTAATTTTTTAGCAATAGAAAACACCCTTTAGTCTTTTATAAACCTAAAGGGTGTTTTGCTTTGGTTCTGGCGCTATATAGTATTGTTATTCCTCAGCATATTCAATTGCGCTAACAGGGCAAGCTTTTATGGTATCTTGAAGCTTCTCTTTATCAATTTCACTTTTATCATATGCTTTAACAACTGCCTTTTTGCTCTGCATTTCAAAAAGCTCTGGGTATTTTTTAGCACACAGTGTACATCCCATACAAGCATCCCTATTTATATGCAGCCCAGGTTGCGATAGCACCTCACCGGGTAAATCCTCGTCCCTTACTATTTTAGCTGCAATCCATGAGAAAACAATGATTGCAATAACTGTTAGCACCCACCGAATAATCATAAATTTAAATCCTAAAAACTTTACTTCGTTTAAAAGCATAGGCACTTTAATTACCGCCCAAGAACTTAAAATAATTATGATGTTTCGAATAGATGCCCCTTTTTTATGAAGCATAACGCACATTGGAAATGCTGCATAAATCGGCCCTGCTGAAATACTGCCCACAACAAAAGAGAGAAAAATCCCTTTAGCTTTTGCATCTTTACCTAAAAGCTGCATTATCTTTTCCTTTGGAACCCACATATCTAAAAGTGCCGTAAGGATAAAGATAACGGGCATAATCATAAGCATTTCTTTGATATAGTAGCCGCTGTTTTTAACCGATTCTATCCCCATTGGCGGGTTTATAACAAACATAATTATATACGCTAATACAACTATGGTCAGAAATAAATTCTCCTTTAATCTTCTTAAAATTGTCATATAATTACCCCCATAACAAGTGCTATAATTATAGCAAATGTAAAACTAAGCCCATTACGAACCGCTGTGAACTTAACCCCAAACTCCTGTTTCTCAAGTGGGAATGTCACAACTCCTACCATTGTGAGCGTTGTTAAAAAAGCCACAGACGGAACTATTCCAACCCCTGCATCTACCAGTGTCCCCACAAGAGGAAAGGCAATAAAAGCAGGAACCAGCGTAATCGTTCCAAATAGTGATGCGGCAACTGTTGCCAATAAAACAGATTGTTTGCCTACAAAGGATGCAATTTCTGTGGGTGGAAGTAATGTTAATATAAGCCCAATCACAAAAATTATAGAAAGTATGCTTGTTACCATTCCCTTCCCCATCCCAAAAGCCATTCTAAGCGCTTGC
>CAZMCJ010000080.1:0-484 GCA_964564795.1 uncultured Eubacteriales bacterium
CCTTTAAAGAGGGGCAAAATAAGGGGAAAACAATGGTTGTGTGCGCACATATGGACGAAGTTGGGCTTATTGTAAAACACATCACCAAAGACGGATTTATTAAGTTTGACAAGGTTGGGGGCATTGACGAGCGGGTGATTTTGGGCAAACGTGTTGTGATTGGGGAAGAAAACGTACCTGGAGTTATAGGCGTTAAGGCGATACATCTAACCGAGAAAGAAGAACGCACAAGGGCAATTAAGGGTAGTGAAATGTACATTGATATCGGAGCAAAGAGTGACGATGACGCACTGAAAAAGGTGAATTTAGGGGACTATATCTCCTTCAAGGGGGATATTATGGAGTACGGCAACGGTTTTTTAAAGGCGAAGGGGATTGACGACCGTGCGGGGTGTGCGATTATGATTGATATCCTTAAAAAGGAGCCTCAAAATAACACCTATTTTATATTTAGCGTGTGTGAGGAAATTGGATTGCGTGGCGC
>CAZMCJ010000080.1:494-4902 GCA_964564795.1 uncultured Eubacteriales bacterium
CAACCGTTGCAATGAACGACATTAAAGCAGATGAGGCAATCGTGCTGGAAACCACAACGTGCGCTGATTTTGAAGGGGTTGAGGAAAAGGACTGGGTGAGCAGGGCAAAGGGTGGCGCAGTTATTTCAGTTATGGACCGCTCCACAATTTATGATAAAGATATGGTTGCAAGAGCAATAGAAACAGCAAAGGCAAAGGGCATAAAATACCAGATTAAAAAGAGCGTTGCAGGGGGCAACGAGGCGGGAATAATCCACAAAAGTGGGGGTGGGGTAAAGACACTTGCCATATCAATCCCGCTGCGTTATCTCCATTCGCCCTCATCTGCAATGGCGGTGGACGACTTCTTTAGCGTCCGCGACCTAGCAAGCGCACTTATCTGTAAGGAGGAAAAATAAATGGAGCTTTTAAAAAAATTATACGGGGCAATTGCACCATCGGGGAACGAGGGGAAAATTGGGGAGATAATTGCCAATGAGGCAAAAAAATATTGCGATAGCATAAGCGTTGACGTGTTGGGCAACGTTATCTGCCACAAAAAAGGGGCGGGCAAAAAACTTATGTTGTGCGCCCATATGGATGAAATCGGATTTATCGTTACAAATATTGACGAAAAGGGCTTTATAAATTTTGCCAACGTTGGTGGCCACAGCCCCCTTTCTGTTGTAAACCAGCAGGTTATTTTTGAAAATGGAACAGTTGGAGTTATTTCTTATGACAAAAAGGTTAAGGCAGGGGATTTGAAGCTACGTGATTGCTATATTGATTTGGGAATGGAAAAGGCAGATGTTGAAAAGGTAATTTGCATTGGGGATATGGCGGTTTTTAACCGTGGCATTAGCGAAAATAAAGATGTCTTTATAGGCAACAGCCTTGATGATAAAATTGGATGCTATATAATGCTAAGGACGATGGCGGAGATTAAAAAAAGCGAGTTTGACCTTTACTTTGTGTTTACAGTGCAAGAGGAGGTTGGGCTTCGTGGGGCAAAAACATCTGCATTTATGGTTGACCCGGATGTTGCGCTTGCAATTGATGTTACATCGAGCGGGGATACACCCGGGTGTGATGTAACCAACACAAAAATGGGTGGAGGGTGCGCAATCAAGCTAAAAGATGCTGGCATAATTACTCATCAAAGGGTTAAAAATTGGCTAATTAATAGTGCCAAAGAGGAGAAAATCCCCTATCAACTTGATGTTATGCAGGCAGGTGCTACTGATGTTGGGGCTATATCTCTAAACAAGGCAGGGGTTATGTGCGGTGGGCTGTCCGTTGCCACGCGCTATATCCATACATCAAACGAGATGGTTGCCAAAAAGGATGTGGAGGCAGCAATTGATTTGCTTGTAAAAGCCATAGAGAAGGACACTATATAAAAGGCAGGTATCTTAATGACATGGTCTCATAGGGATAATTAATAAAATTAAATTAATACCAAACAAAACACGCCTTGTGACTTCTCAGTTCAAGGCGTGTTTTGTTTTGCAATATTCCCTAGTCTGACTAACAACGCGTAAAGGAAAAAACACCGAAAATATAGTGATATTATTAGAAATATTTACCAAACCGCCTTAACATGTTGCTATATTAACAAAAACAATCATTTTTACTATTGTAAAATGAAATACGACTATAATTGAAACAATTCAAGGGATTTTTCCATAAAATTGCTTGCATTTGTGTTAACAGCCTAATGGGAGTGAACCAAACAGAAAAAGGTTACAATGATAATTACCATGAAAATGAATATGCATGGTTTATAGCTATTCCTCCATCAGATAGTAATTTAAAAACCGATAAACTAAAACAAATAATTCAGTTAAAATTCAGATAATAAACAATGTAATTTCAGTTAGCTAATATATAATTAATTTAAATTATAGAAGAGGGAGTGAAAAGCGATGAGAAGTTTAGGAGGCAGACATGAGTTAAAGCATTATATAAGCCAAATCGATATGATAGAGCTTCGTGCAAGGCTTCCTTGTATATTAAAGAGGGACGAAAACTCGGAAGACGGAAAAGGTTATCGTGTACGCAGTCTTTATTTTGACAACTATTCCGACAAGGCACTAAGAGAAAAGGTTGACGGACTAGATGAGCGAGAAAAATTTAGAATACGTATGTATAACAATGATTCTTCCTTTATCCGTGTAGAGAAAAAGAGCAAAAAAAGCGGTATGTGTTTTAAGGAGAATGCAAGAATTACTGCTGAAGAATGTGAACAGATATTGTTTGGCAACTTAGCACCGCTAAAAGAAAACGGCCACCCACTACTTTTGGAACTTTATATCAAGATGCACACACAGCTTTTAAGACCGAAAAATATTGTGGATTACATGCGCGAGGCTTTTGTTTTTTCGGCGGCCAATGTTCGAATAACCATTGATTATGACATTCGTGGAAGCTCTGCGGTAGGCACATTCCTAGAGCCAGAGATTGTCACAAAACCAATTCCAGGAGCGGCAGTTTTGGAGGTTAAGTATGACAATTTTCTTCCTGAAATCATTCGTGGGATTGTATCACTGTCAAGCAGACAAAGCACAGCATTTTCAAAGTATGCAGCAACAAGAATAATATAAGATATTGGAGGATAAAACTATGAATTTTTCAGACATTTTTAAATCGAGCTTTTTAGAAAAAGCTACAGAATTTTCTTTCCTTGATGTGGGGATTGCAATGTTTCTTTCTTTTGCAATCGGGCTATTTATTTTCTTCGTCTACAAAAAGACCTTTGCAGGTGTAATGTATTCATCTTCCTTTGGAGTATCAATTATGGCGATGTCCCTTATTACAACCCTTATTATCCTTGCAGTTATATCAAATATAATTCTATCTCTCGGTATGGTTGGTGCTTTATCCATAGTCCGCTTTAGAACAGCAGTAAAAGATCCTCTTGACATTGCGTTCCTTTTTTGGGCAATTTCGGTAGGAATTGTGGTCGGCGCAGGACTTATTCCCCTTGCGGTTATGGGGTCTGTTTTTATCGGCATCATCTTACTTATATTTGTAAACAAAAAGAGCACAGACACACCATATATTATTGTGCTTAACATGGATAGTGATAAGGCTGAAAGTGATGCCCTTGCTATGATACAGGCAAAGACAAAAAAATCAATTATTAAGTCCAAGGCTGTTTCTAAAAATGGAATAGAGCTTACGGTAGAAGTTAGGCTCCTTGATATGTCAGCAAAGCTTGTTAATGAGCTTCTTTCTATTGGTGGCGTAAATAATGCTGTGTTAGTTAGCTATAACGGCGAATATACAGCATAACATACCGCTTATAAAAAATATAGCAAGCACGGGAGGAGGTTTGTTATGATACAAAGCAAAAAAATAGGCATAATTACGACAATTGCCGTATGTCTTGCCTTAGTTGTAACCATAGCCCTAATCGGATTTTCGGGTAGCGGCGCATATAAGCTCTACACAGAGCCTGAATATGCAAACAGAATTTTTGGTACAGATATCATTAGTGTTGATATACTGGCAGATGAAAGTGACTGGCAGCAAATGATTGATAATGCTATGTCGGAAGAATTCATTATGGTTGATGTCGTTGTAAATGGCACTAAATTTCAAAATGTAGGTATTAGGCCAAAAGGCAACTCAAGTCTGACACATGTGGCTCAAAATAGCGAAAGCGACCGATACAGCTTTCGCCTACAGTTTGATGAATATATAAAGGATCAGACTTGTTTTGGATTAAAAAGCTTTGTTGTCAACAATATGCTTGGGGATAATACTTATATGAAAGAATATGTTTCCTACGAGCTAATGGAGGAAATTGGAGTCGATGCTCCCTACTTTGGTTATACAAATATCTCGGTAAACGGCGAGGGAGTTGGACTTTATCTTGCGGTTGAGCTATACAACGAAAGCTACGAAACACGAACCTTTGGAACAACGTCAGGTATGCTCTACAATGTAAAGAGCATGGAAATGGGTAATAACCCTGGCGCAGGGGGAGGGGACAATATGCCAAACGGAAGGGGGCAACCCGATTTTGGCGGTGGTGAGCGACCAAATAGAAACCAAGGCAACAATATCGAAAACAATAACCCTCCCGCAGATGGACAAACCATACAGCCTAACCAAACACAGGATCAAAGTGCTACACCCCTAACCCTAGTAAATGGTGACGCCCCATTAGAACCTAACAATTCTAGCAGCGAACAAGCACCACAAGATGAAGACATAAATACAGAGAATCGCCCTATCGGAGGTATGGATGGAGGCATGGGAAAACGGGGGAGTAACGGTGGAAGTCTTGAGTATTCTGATGATAGCTCCTCCAATTACAGTGCAATTTTTAATAATGTAGTGGGTAAAGGAAGCGAGAGTGACTATCAAAAAGTAATAAAAGCCCTAGGAGCGTTGTCTGAGGGTAAGGAGTTAGAAAAATATT
>CAZMCJ010000080.1:4912-5849 GCA_964564795.1 uncultured Eubacteriales bacterium
CCTGTACACACACTCCTCCGGTATGGCGCAAAACTATTACATCTATGAAAAAGACGGTCAAATCACTATCTTGCCATGGGATTACAATTTGGCTTGGGGCGGATTTCAAAGGGGTAGCGCTTCATCAGTCATAAACTTCCCCATTGATACACCGGTTAGCGGAGTAGAGATGTCTGCTCGTCCTTTGCTTGAAAAACTATTTGAAAATACCCAGTATTTAGAGAAGTATCACAGTTATTTGCAGGAACTTATGACAAATTATTTTGCCAACGGAAAATGGGAAACAAAAATAACTGAGCTTAACACTTTAATTTCCGAGTATGTAAAAAACGATAAAACATCTTTTTGCACATATGAGGAATACCAAAAAGCTGTATCAGCTTTTGTTGCCCTTGGAAATTTGCGTGCGCAGAGCGTACAAGGTCAGCTTGATGGCACAGTTCCCTCTACCACTGCAGAACAAGCTGCAAATGCTGATAAACTAATATCGGCAGGCGATTTGAATTTGTCCGACCTTGGTAGTATGTCTGGCGGCAAGGGAGAGCAAAACGGTGGCGGACAGGGTGGTAATAGTAACAAACCAATGGGAAGTATGCCTGATCGTGAGGTTATGGAGCAGGTTATACTAGTATTGCAGGGAGCTGGTGGAACAACAACCGATGATGTTAGGACAAAATTGCTTGAACTTGGTTTGACTGAGGAGCAAATTGAGATGGTTTCTAATATGCCTACCGGTGGGCAAAATGGGATAAATGCTGGTGGTTCTATTTTTGGAAGTACAAGGAGAGATAATCAGAACATTCGTCAAGATGAAAACGATGAACCACCTATAACTAATGCAACGACAAAGCAGATAGACTATGACTATCTTTTAACCATAGGTATACTAACCTTTGCACTACTGTTGGCAATCGTTTTTATCTCTAAGCAAAAGAGA
>CAZMCJ010000081.1:0-5829 GCA_964564795.1 uncultured Eubacteriales bacterium
ACGAGAGGACCGGGATGGACGCACCTCTGGTGCACCAGTTGTCATGCCAATGGCATAGCTGGGTAGCTAAGTGCTGACGAGATAAACGCTGAAGGCATCTAAGCGTGAAACTCTTCTTAAGATTAGATTTCCCATTGCGTAAGCAAGTAAGACCCCACGTAGACTATGTGGTTGATAGGTTGGAGGTGTAAGTGCAGTAATGCATGTAGCTGACCAATACTAATAGGTCGAGGACTTGACCAAGATAAGAATTAGCAAAGTTTTCATTGTTCAGTTTTGAGAGTGCGACAAGCATAATCGTAAAATAAATGCACCATTAGCTCAGTTGGTAGAGCAAATGACTCTTAATCATTGGGTCCTGGGTTCGAGTCCCCGATGGTGCACCATAAGTCGGTGTTGATTATGATGAGGGTACACCTGTTCCCATTCCGAACACAGAAGTTAAGCTCATTTATGCAGACAATACTTGGATGGCGACGTCCTGGGAAGATATGTAATGCCGACACAAAAATATGGTATTAGAAATTAGAAACATTTTCTAATATCTAATACCTTTTTTGCATATAATAGCAAAATCAAATATAAATATTCCTCAATAGCTCAGTCGGTAGAGCATGCGGCTGTTAACCGCAGGGTCGTTGGTTCAAGTCCAACTTGAGGAGCCAAGAAAGATTGTCGATTTATTTCGGCAATCTTTTTTTCTTCGTATTGATAAATGTGATGTTTATTGATATAATTTAGGTAGGATTATTTATATTAGTGGAGGTAACTCAAATGAAATATCAAGGCGTATGTATCGCTGTGAAAGATGTAATACTTTCCAAAAAGTTTTATCAGGATTTATTTGAGCTTGAGGTATTTCAAGATTATGGTATAAACATCTCCTTTGGCGGATTGTCTTTGCAGCAGGAATTTGACGGACTGTTAGGTATTCCGAAGGAAAGCGTATTGAAAAGATCTCATAATATGGAGTTATACTTTGAGGAAGATGAATTTGATAATTTTATTTCGAAATTAAAGCAACGCGACGATATTAGGTACATAGGGGATGGAGTTAAAGAAGCTGGATGGGGACAACGCTCCATACGTTTTTACGATTTGGATGGTCACGTTATTGAAGTTGGCGAGAATATGAAGATGGTCGTAAAGCGTTTCCTTAATTCTGGGATGTCGATGGCGGAAGCCTCCAAACGCATGGATGTGTCCGTATCAGATTTAGAAACACTTTTGCATAGTTAATCTTTGTATAGTGTTAGTATAATCTATATATAATTTATAAAGTTATGAGATGGTTATTTCATTAAATTCGTTATTATTTTTAGTAATATAATCACAAAAAAGTCTTAAATAAGGCTTTTTTTATTGCCATTTTGCATTAGGATTTTTATTATTGAGATAAATTCACAAATATAATAAAAAAACAACTAATATAAATTAAATATAGGGCTACTGCCTGATTGGCAAACTCCCCCACAATGGTAAGAAATACTAGCGGGGAGGAGAAAGGTGTGGTAGGAAAACGATCCCCAACAAGGAGAAAAATATTAGAGTGAGGGAAAATGGTGCTTGGAAAACACACCCAACAAGGCAAAAAAATTAACTAGAAAGAAACAGGAAACTCTTAAATATAAAAAAGGCTTCTAAAGAAGCGTTTAAGGGAGCCTTTTTTGAAACTCATTGACAGAAAGTTCAATAATTAAAAATTCAAAAGTAGAACTTTCCTATTCGTTATAAAAAAGGGTGAATACTTTCACCCTTTAAATACAGGAATAATTTGCGCAATATTTATGCCGTGGGAGCGGTTATAGCGTCCCAAATTAAACATCTCTCCCTCAGCTCCGTTGAGGACATTTATACGTTCGCCACAACCGAAGGTAACCTCTATATTAAGGTCGTCAATTACCTTTTGGCTTTCTGCAGAGTACAACCCAAACGGGTAGGTAAAGGCGGCGGGCGCCTTGCCAATGTTATCGCTTAGCTTGCTTTGCATCTTACTGAGGTCCGCCATTAGAGATGCGTGATAATCATTTTCGATCTCTTTTGAATTCTTCATTGCACCCTTTCGACCCTCCAAATTGTGCATATTATAGCTGTGGCTGATTACCTCCACAAGGGGTGACTTATCAAGGGTTGCAACGTTTTCCCATGTCATATGCCCGTATGTAAGGCTGATATCCTCCAATTCTGTAAATCTATCAGTGTATGACCCCACAACAGACACAACTGCCTTTGCCTCATATTTCTCTAAAATTGGCAGCGCATATACGAGAGTGCTCAAGTATCCATCGTCAAAGGTAAGCATAATTGGTTTTTGGGGCAGATTTTTCTCACCATTTTTAAACTTTATAAGGTCATCTATCGAGATTGTTTGGTAGCCCTGAGCCTTCAAAAAGCGAAGGTCAGACTCAAACTCCTCGGGGGAGATAACATATTTGCCTTGCAGCTTTTCGTCCTTTAAAATGTGGTGATACATAAGGATTGGCAGCCTAATTCCTCCATCCGAAAAAACGGTAGTTGAGCTATGTGTATTAAATATAATGGCTAAAACAAGGCAAAATACAAGAAACGGCAACACAAAAAACAGTTTATTTAATTTTATAGTTTTAATAAACATAGGGTGTCCTCACTTTTGTTCTTTTGTTATATGATATGAGAAAATGTGCGCCATAAGAACTTAAAGTTTGTTGATTTATTGGGGAATTTCTGCTATAATTAAATAAAAGAAAAACGCAGGAGGGACAACCAAAATGGCGGATAGAGAAAAAGCGTTAAACACAGCGCTTGCGCAAATTGAAAAGCAGTTTGGCAAGGGCGCTGTGATGAAATTGGGCGACCAGGCAAAGATAGAGGTGGAGGCATTGCCAACAGGCTCGCTAAACCTTGATTTGGCGCTTGGAATTGGCGGATTGCCAAAGGGCAGAATTATCGAGATTTATGGCCCTGAAAGCTCTGGTAAAACCACCGTTGCACTCTCTTGCCTTGCGCAAATCCAAAGAAATGGCGGCGAGGTTGCGTTTATAGACGTTGAGCATGCCCTTGACCCAACCTACGCAAAGGCGTTGGGGGTTGACGTGGATAACCTCCTAATCTCCCAACCTGATATGGGGGAGCAGGCGCTTGAAATTACCGAGGCACTGGTTAGAAGTGGTGCGATTGACTGCATAGTTGTGGATAGCGTTGCGGCGCTTGTGCCACGTGCGGAGATTGAGGGGCTGATGGGGGATAGCCACGTTGGCTTGCAAGCAAGGCTGATGAGCCAGGCGCTTCGTAAATTAACGGGTGCAATTAGCAAATCCCACTCCACCGTTATTTTTATAAACCAGATTAGAGAAAAGGTGGGCGTTAGCTATGGCAACCCTGAGGTTACCCCGGGTGGACGTGCGCTTAAGTTTTATTCCTCCGTACGTTTGGAGGTTAGAAAAGGGGAGGCGCTTAAATCGGGCACCGATATAATTGGCTACCGCACTAGGGTTAAGGTGGTTAAAAACAAGGTAGCTCCAACATTTAAAGAGGCGGAGTTTGATATGATTTTTGGCGAAGGAATCAGCCGTGAGGGGGAGCTTTTGGATTTGGCTGTTAAGCTTGATATTGTGGAAAAGAGCGGCGCTTGGTTCTCCTATGGCGAAACAAGGCTGGGTCAAGGGCGGGATAATTCTAAGGCGTTTATCAAGGCAAACCCAGAGCTTTACGCAGAGATTGAAACTAGGGTTATGGAAAATAAGGACAAAATTTCTATGTCACGTGCGCCTAAAAAAACATCCGCTAAGGGTTCAAAGGGTGCCGCAGCTGCCAGAGCAGAAAGTGACGATGATGATGAAGTTTCCATTGACGTTTAATATATGAAGATTACTAAGATTGCGGCAACAAAAAGTAACGATAGCAGGGTTAACATTTATGTGGAGGGCGAGTTTGCACTTGCCCTTTTTGCCGATTTTGCACTCCAAAACGGTCTAACCGTTGGCGCAGAGATAACAGGAGCGGAGCTTGAGAGGCTTAGCACAATAGATGAGGAAAAAAAGGCGATTGCAAGGGGGATATTCCTGCTTGCAAGCCGTCCGCACAGCAGGGCAGAGCTTATAAGAAAGCTGACGGACAAGGGTTTTAACAGAGAGGTTAGTGAGAGTGGGGCGGACTTTTTAGCGGAGCGTGGATACCTTGACGATAGGGAGTTTGCAAAGATGTATTTGGAGCATTTGGAACGTAAGGGCTTTGGCAAAAACCGACTCAAGGAGGAACTCTACAAAAAAGGGGTGCCAAACGAGATTATTGCGGAGACTTTGGCGGAAAAGGAAAACGGCGCAGACGAGATACGTGCATTTATTGAAAAAAAACTGCGGGGTGGGCAAATTACCGATCAAAAGCAAAAAAACCGCATAGTAAACGGACTTATACGCTACGGCTTTGGCTACAATGAAATAAAGCCTGTTTTGGCGGAATTTATAGAAGGAATTGATGAAGAATGGGAATAACAGTTGGAATGGTATCGCTGGGGTGCAGCAAAAATTTGGTGGACGGAGAAACAATGCTTGGTGAAATTGCAAAGCGTGGCTATAAAATAGTTGCAGACCCGCAAAGGGCAAGCATTATCATAGTAAACACCTGCACATTTATTGAAAGTGCGCAGCAGGAAAGTGTGGAAACAATCCTTGAAATGGCAGGCTTTAAGGATAGCGGCGTATGCAAGGGCCTAATTGTGACGGGCTGTATGGCGCAGATGTTTAAAGAGCAGATGATGGAGCAAATGCCCGAAATTGATGCGGTTTTGGGTACGGGAAGTTACGACAAAATATGTGAGGCGATTGAGAGTGTCGTGGCAAAGCACCCCTATATGAGCTTTGAGAGTATGGAGCTGGGGGTTATGCATGGCGATAGCCGAATTATTTCCACCCCAAAATACTCTGCGTATATTAAAATTGCCGAAGGGTGCGATAACCGCTGTGCATATTGCGCAATCCCATCGGTGCGTGGTAACTTTAGAAGTAGAGAGATTTCCGATGTTGTTGCGGAGGCAAAGGACCTTGCGGAGCGTGGGGTTAAGGAGCTTATAGTTATAGCGCAGGACATCACCCGTTTTGGAGAGGATTTATACAAAGAGTATAAATTGGATACACTTTTGGAGGAGCTTGTTAAAATTGAGAAAATCGGGTGGATTAGGCTCCACTACTGCTACCCCGATAAAATGACGGATAGCTTGATTGATGTTATCGCACGGGAGGACAAGATTGTTAAATATTTGGATATTCCTGTTCAGCATGGTAGTGATAAAATCCTAAAAGCCATGAACAGACGTGGTGATAGAGCCTACCTAAACGGACTTTTTAAGAAAATTAGGGAGAAAATCCCACAAATTGTACTGCGCACAAGCTTTATCGTGGGGTTCCCGGGGGAGACGGAGGACGACTTTTTGGAGCTGTGCGACTTCCTTAGGGAGGTTCGGTTTGAGCGTGTGGGCGCATTCACATATAGTGCGATTGAAAATACCCCTGCATATTATATGGAAAACCAAATTGACGACGATGTTAAGAGGGAGCGTCAGGAGATTTTGATGAACATTGCGGCGGACATAAGCCTTGCACGCAACGAAGGGCTTGTTGGCAAAACTCTAACCGTACTATGCGAGGGTATGGAGGGTGATAGCTACATCGGACGCAGCTATGGTGATTCGGTGGATATTGACCCGAAGGTGATTTTTGAGAGTAAAACACCCGTTTCAGAGGGTGATTTTGTGGAAGTTTTGGTCGAGCGGGCGGACGTCTACGACCTTTATGGAGGGAAAATATGAACCTGCCAAACAAAATAACAATGCTAAGGGTGGCGCTGATACCAATA
>CAZMCJ010000082.1:0-5598 GCA_964564795.1 uncultured Eubacteriales bacterium
CCATTATTATCTTCTCTGATTGCGGAATTTGGCACAATCAAATCATAATCAGCAGGACTTGCTTTTGTGTCATCAAAAAACTGCATAAGGGTTGTAACCGCAGAGGGTGCCATTGCACCACCCATATTGTTGGCATCACATATCCCCATATCCACAATTTTGCCAACAGTCACCCGTTTTATATAAATCCCGCTGTCAACAGGTGAAAGGATTGCACTTGCGCTACCTGTTACCGTCCACTGTGCAGTTGGCGGTCTCTGTCCACCATACTCAAGGGGCATTCTAAACTGGCGCTCTGCACTGCAAAAGTGTGACGACGTAACAGCGCATACATTGGTTGCAAATCCGCCGTCAATAAGCATCGCCCCAACCGCCAACCCCTCCGCCATTGTGGAGCAAGCCCCAAACAACCCAACCAGTGGGATTTCAAATTCCCTAAGCCCATATGTGGAGCCAATGCATTGATTTAGCAAATCTCCCGCCAAGATGTAATCAATCTCTGAGCTTAGAACGTTTGCGCTTTTTATTGCTCGGTTAACGCTTTGCTTCTGCATCTGGCTCTCTGATTTTTCCCATGTTTTTTCGCCAAATGTTGTGTCCTCACTTATAAAATCAAAGTAATTTTTTAAGGGACCCTCCCCCTCCCTTTTGCCAACGACGGAGGCAAAACCTATAATCCCAACAGGGTTCCCAAGTACAACTGTTCCTTTTCCTACTCTTTTATTCATTTTTTATCCCCCCTAATACAGCCCGAACAGGAAGATGATGAGCCCATAAATTATTGAAGAAACCGTTCCAAAAACCAAAACAGGCCCTGCAACCACAAACATTTTTGCTGCCATACCCATCACGTATCCCTCGCTTTTGAACTCCATAGCAGGGGAAACAATGGAGTTTGCAAAGCCTGTTATGGGAACAATTGTTCCGGCACCCCCATACTTTGCAATCTTATCGTAGACGTTTATCCCCGTTAGAAATCCACCAACAAAGATTAGTGTTAGCGACGTTGCCCCTGCGCTTACATCATCACTTAGCCCATAGCTTTTGTAGATATTTAGGATAACCTGCCCAATCGTGCAAATTAGTCCACCTATCAAAAAAGCATTTATGCAATTTTTGACTATAGGGGATTTTTCGCTCTTTGTTTTTAAGTATTCCATATACTCTTGTTTTGTCATTTTCATAATTAACACCTCACATTTAATATTATGAAGGTATTAAACCAAATTTATGCAAAAAAGCTAGATGTAGTTTTAACAACATCTAGCTTTAAATTATTCAATTATAACAGGCTCTTTAAAATATTTTTTTGCACTTGCCAAAACGGTGCTTATAATTTTTATACCAACTGATGCGATTATAACAAGCTGGGTTTCGTCAATCTCAATTCCCCACATTTCCACACTTGCAACCTCGGTCACAACGGACACAACTTTTGTCCCCTCTGTTGTTTTGCAAAAACCCTTTATCCTATATGTTTCCTTGCTAATCTCTGCAATAAAGGAATCCAAATCGGCTGGGGTTATTTTTTCCTTCGTTTTAAGTGTTATTGTTTTTGGCCTTGCTGCCTCGGTGTTAAGGCTGTCCTTCGCCTCCACCACTCTGCCATCAAACTCGGCAAGCACACGCTCCATACTAATTTTTCCGTAGCTAACCCTATATGTGTTGCACGCAGGATTTATTTCCTTTACGGTTTTTTCCACCTCTTTAAGCTGTTCCTCACTCGCTAGGTCAACCTTGTTGATTAAAACCGCCTTGCTATATTCAACCTGGCGCTTTATCGCCGGAAGTAGTGCAAAGTATCTTGTAAAGTAAAGGCTATCCGCCAGGCAAACAGCGCCCAAATAGTCATACTTGTTTACTGTGTGGGGTGCAATTTGGGAAAGGATTGAGGAAATGCTGGACGGGTCAGCAAGCCCCGATGCTTCAATAAATGCATACTCCAAATCACGCTTTGAAAGCTCGATTAGTGAGTTTACAAATGTATCCTTTATACATGCGCAAAAGATGGAGCCATTTGTAAGCTCAATCATCTCCATGCCCTCATCGGGCTTCTTTATAAGCTCTCCGTCCACCCCTGTTTTGCTAAACTCGTTTACGATTATGCCAATTTTTTTATCCTTGTATTCCTGCAAAATATTATTTAGGAATGTTGTTTTTCCTGCACCCAAAAATCCCGTTAACAGAACTAATTTAGCCATATCTTATACCTCAAAATTCATATTCATCATATATTCTTCCACACACTTTAAATCTGTTGCAAGCTCGTAGTGGCGGGTATTTTTCAAAACCCTTTCACACTTTTGGCGGTGGTACTCGCTTGTTAAATAAAGCTGAACACCCTTTCCTGCTCCGTTTCCGATTGTATTAATTTTTTCGCGTGAAACTTTTGGGAAAAGCCCCATATAAAGTGCATTATCCACATCAATATAGTTACCAAATGCACCTGCAAGCACAAGAGCATCCACATTTTCAAGCTCTATTTCTTGCTTTTTAAGCAATGCCACACACCCCGCATAGATGGAGCTTTTTGCAAGCTGAATTTGCCTAATATCTTTTTGGGATATGTAAACCTTATTTTCCCCATCATGCAGCATAAAGCAATTGTTGTATTCCCCCATTTTAACAAGATATTGTGCAAGGGGGGAGCCGCTATGCTCATCCTCAAACTCGTCCTTTTCAATAAGCCTGCCTGTATCATCAATAATCTCTGCCCGCAGCAGCTCCGCAACTATATCAATAATACCCGAGCCGCAAATTCCAATCGGCTCCTTATCATTTATTGTTTTAATCAAAATCTCGCCATCTTTAATGCAAAACTTTTCGATTGCGCCGTCTGTCGCCCTCATCCCGCACTCAATATTTCCACCCTCAAGTGCCGGACCGCATGCTGTTGACGCTGTTGCGTAGTCATCAATTGTTCCGACTGCAATCTCACCATTCGTCCCTAAATCTATCATAAGTATATTGCTGTCTTCCTCTTTAACTGCAAGCAAAACAGCTGTGGTATCCCCACCCACAAATCCACCCAAAAGTGGCAGAGTATTTATTATGCACACATCACTGACTTCAAGCATCGTGTCCGCTCCGGTGCATTCAACACCGTCCACTGTTATGCTAACAAATGGGCTGACCCCAAGCCCCTTTGGGTTAAGACCCATTAAAAGATGTTGCATTGTTGAGTTGCCACACAAAGCGATATTATAAAGGTTTTGTTTTAAGCCTTCAATATCCGAGTCGCCTAAAGCAAGCATTTTATTTATGGTGTCACTAATTTTTCGGGTCATATCGTGCAGTGCGCTGTCACTTTCCGACGCATACATAATACGGCTTATAACATCGCCACCGTTTGATATTTGCTCGTTAAGGGCGGAGTATGTTTGCAAAAGTTCGCCACTTATAAGGTCGTAAATATATGTAACCACGCTGGTTGTGCCAATATCCACCGCCGCACCGTAAAGAAAACTTCCCGTGTCCCCCTTTTGGACGTCGATTGTCCTTCCATTATACTGGGTAAATGTTGCCCCGCTAAAGTCATCATCAAAGGCAAACCCTCCAAATTTACGCATTGCGTTAAGGGGGATTCCACTCAAAAACCCTCCGCAATGCTGTGGCTCAAGTTCCTTTTTTGTTTTATAAACCTTTTTAACTTGCGGGGAATATTTAACCACTGTGCCACTTATATCGTCCGCCAAAATGCTTGCCTTATGGGTATAATCATTCTCCGTCAGGAAGATTTTTATATCCCCCTCTACATAGGTTTTGCACGCAAGCACTTTTGTAACATCACCGTTTTGCTCTATACCAACTAGGCATTTCCCACACGTGCCCTTGCCGCCACACACAAGGTTTAGCGAAAACTCCGCAAGCTCACACGCTTTGGCAACACTTATTCCTTTTTCCACTTCCAGTATTTTGTTTTGGTTTGTAAATTCTACTTTTAATAAACTCATATTTCTGTCCCCTTTTTAGTCAACTGTTCTATAAAAACAGCTAATATTTTGGCATTTTGTGCAGTCATGCTCTATGGAAACATCGGGAATATTTTTATCCATTCCAAAAAAATAAAGCATAGATTTTTCCGGATAAAGCATATAGTTTTCTGTCAAATGTGCATTAACATCAAACTCATCTTTAAAAATTTTCAAAACTTTTTCTTGCAATTCCAAGCTCATCTCATTTTCCCCTGGGGAATATCTTCCCGTTAGGTTGTAGCCCATGCTTTTTGTTAAATTATAAATCTCATTATTCATCTCCCGAGATCCGTTAAAAATAATCTCGTTGGACAAATCATTTAATATGTAGCTTTCCAAATATTCGTCCTTCTCCATAAAGCTCTCTATTGCATCAATAATTGAATTTGCGGCACTAGAGTAGCAAAAAACAATCTTCTCGCATTTATCAAGCTCTTCCACGCCAAAGGAAAAATTATTATCCTTTATACAGTATAGGTTGCTAATTTCCATAGTATTTTTTGCAATATCGCATAAAGTTTCAAAAACATTCTCGGTATAGTCATATGCCGTTGTTCCATCTTTGATATGCAGGCGCCTGTAGACTCTGTTTTTATCTATGCTTATATTTGCAACAACTTTACCGGTCATATATTTCCTCCATACTTTTATACTTTTATTTTAAAACATATTAAACTTTTATAATATAAATATTTAAAACATTTTTGGTAAAATTTTTAGATTAATCGTTGTTTTGTTTAAATTTATAGTGTTTTGGTGTTTGTCCTGTAAACTTTTTAAATATTTTTGTGAAATAACTTTGGTCCTCAAATCCAACTGCTATCGCAATATCCAAAAGATTCATATCCGTTTCCTTAATCATATCAAGGCTGTTCTTAATTCGTGTTTCGTTTAGGTAATCGGTAAAATTAACCCCCAACTCTTGCTTAAACAGCTTTGATAGGTAGGATTCGTTTATGTGCAAGTGACTTGCAATGCTCCTTAGGGATATTTTGTTCATATAATTTTCCAAAATGTATTGAACTGCTTGAGTAATTATAAAGGATTTACCCATATAAATGGTTGAAAATACATCCTTAATAAAGTGGTCAATAATTTTTGACCCCCACTTTAATAGATCGTTCATATCTTTAATTGAATTTAGCGAGCTAAAAAGGTCTAAATCAATGCCAAAAATCTTTTGTAGTGAGGCACCACTCTCCACAGCCTCTCTAGACAACACAAAGTAAATCTCAAAAATGCGCACTTTCATAATTTCAAAATTTCCCGCTTCTAGCAGCAAAATCTCGTTTAACAAGGTCTGCAAAATGGAATGTGCCCCACCGCAATCGCCATCTTTAACCTTTTTAACCAAGTCCTTTTGAATGTTGTATGATATTGGCTCATCGTCGCTTTCTTTTTTATTTTTTTTATATTTTTGTATCGTTTCACTTATCTGAGTTTGGCTTTTGAATTTCTCATTCATAAACGTGTACTCATCCTTATTGCTATAAAGACTTAGTATATTATTATAAAGCAGTAGCGCAATTTTGCTAACTTGGTTAGGTGTATAGTTGCGCATATTCCTAATGAAAAGTGCCACCTTTGGATAAAGCTCCATCTGGTTATTATTTATCCTAAGAAT
>CAZMCJ010000083.1:0-5421 GCA_964564795.1 uncultured Eubacteriales bacterium
TAGGGAAGGCAAATGGATTGATGCAATTTGTGACATTGGATTTTGGTACTTACTACTTGTTGGGCTTCCGATGTTTGGAATTGGATCACTACTAAATATTCCACAGCTTAGCATAGGGGGGCCTATTGCTGCTGCCGGTGCATTGGGGCTGCTGCTTACAGGTGGCAGAAGCAAAAAGGGGTTATTCCCAAAACTAATTGGCGGTCTTGGCAGCCTTTATAACATAACAGGCTACTTGTCCGATATACTTTCATACTCACGTCTGCTTGCCCTTGGGCTTGCAACAGGGGTTATCGCAACGGTTATCAACACAATGGGCAGCCTTATGGGTGGCGGAATTGTGGGTTCCATTGTTCTTGTTGTTGTGTTCATCTTTGGACACACCTTCAACCTTGCAATCAATGCACTTGGTTCCTTCGTTCACTCAAGCAGACTCCAATATGTTGAATTTTTTAGCAAATTTTACGAGAGCGGCGGAATTGCCTTTGCTCCATTCAAAAAACAAACAAAATATGTTGATATAATTAAGGAGGAAAATTAAAATGACACTAGAAGCAGTAAACGTATTATTCGATGGTAACTTTTTGGCAATGTTGGGTGCATCAATTGCAGCCCTTGCAGGTATTGGTAGCGCAATTGGCGTAGGTATTGCGGGTGAGGCAGCTGCCGGCGTTGTAGCAGAGGACCCAAACAAATTCGGTCAAACACTTGTTCTTCAAGCACTTCCAGGCACACAAGGTATTTATGGTCTTTTGATTGCGTTCATCGTAATGCTTAAAATCGGTCTAATGGGCGGCGACGGAATGACAGCTATCACAGTACAACAAGGTTTATATGTTTTCGCAGCTTGTCTTCCAATTGGTCTGGTTGGTATATTCTCTGCTATTGCGCAAGGTAAAGCGGCAGCGGCGGGTGTTATGCTTGTGGCAAAGCGCCCAGAAGAAATTGCAAAGGGTATGATTTTTGCAGCAATGGTTGAAACTTATGCGGTTTTGGCGCTTCTTGTTTCATTCCTTATGATTAACAGCCTTAAGTTTTAGTTTAAATTAAAAATACCTAAAGGGGTGAGAAAATGAGCGTTGAAAAAATAACAGCTTCGATAATTGAAGATGCAACAAATGCGGCTGAGGAAACGGTTGCAAATGCACAAAAGACGATAGATGAAAAGCTTGCAGAGGCGAATAAAAAAGCACAGGAAATTATTGAGAGCGCAACCAAAAGGGGCAAGGAGGAAGAGGCAACTATTAAAAATAGGCGTGTTTCTGTTGCCCACCTGGAGGGGCGCAAGATGAAGCTTGCGGCAAAACAGGAAATGGTGACTGCTTGTTTTGAAAAGGCGCTTCTAAAGCTAAGGGAGCTTAGCGATAGTGAATATACAGCACTGCTTGCAGCATTTATTATGAAAAGCAAAATTAGCGGAGGCGAAATTATGCTGACAAAAGAGGATGCGAAAAGGCTTGGGGCGGAGCTTCTTGCAATTGTTAACGCAGGCGTTGATGGCGAGAAGTACACCCTAAGCGACGAGTTCATTAACGCAAGTGGCGGTTTTGTAATTAAAAAGGGAGATTTTTCCGTAAACTCAACTTTGGAGACCATCGTTGCAGGGGTAAGGGAAGATATTACACCAAAAGTTGTAGAAACTTTGTTTAACTAAAAATAACCACCTAAAAAGGAGGTGTAACTTTGGCGGAACTAAAAAAGACGGATTATTTATTTGCGACAGCACGAATACGCGCTATGGAAAAAGGAATGCTAAGCGGCGAGAGCGTGGAGCGAATGATAGATAGCAAAAGCCCTGCGGAGGCACTAAAGGTGCTATACGATTTGGAGTATGGTTTTGGTGGCGAAATGCTTTCACCACATGATTTTGAGGAGCTTTTGACACAGGAGCATAAAAAGGCATACGACCTTGTTGTTTCAATTGCGCCGCAGAAGGATATTTTCCTAATGTTTAGGTACCCATATGATTACCACAACATTAAAACCCTGCTAAAGGCGGAGTTTGCGAACGTGGATGCTGACTCAATACTAATTTGCGCAGGCTCCATTGATATTTCGGCACTTAAGCTAATTGTTAGGGAGAGAAACTTGCTTGGTTTAACGGAGAATATGCGAAACGGACTTGTTGAGGCGGTTGATACCTATGCAAGAACGGGAGACCCACAAACAATTGACCTTATTTTGGATAAAGCGTGTTACGATGATATGCTAAAAAGCGCTAAAGCAAGTGGTGTTCCCTTTGTTTTGGGCTATGTTAAGCTTTTGATTGACACCATTAACTTAAAGAGCTTTGTTCGCCTTAAAAAGATGAATAAATCGTGGGATTTCTTTTCCAAAATTTATTTGGATGGTGGAAACATTACCCTTAAAACCTTTATAGCGGGCTATGATGAACCATATAGTCAGTTTGCAGAAAAGCTGATTGCATATGGTCTTTGCACCCCACTTTTGGAGGGCGGAGCGGAGATTACCGAAAAGGGCAAGTTTACAACCCTTGAAAAGCTGTGTGATAATAAGCTAATTGATTATGTTAAAAATGCAAAATATGTTTCCTTTGGTATAGAGCCACTGGTTGCGTACCTTATTGCAAAAGAAAACGAGATTAAGATTGCACGAATTATTATGGCAGGCAAAATTGCAAACCTAAATTCTGAGCTTATCAGGGAAAGGCTAAGGGTGACATATGTATAAGATTGGCGTTATCGGCGATAAGCAAAGTATCCTTGGCTTTAAGGCTGTGGGGCTAGAGGTGTTCTCGGTAACAAATGCAGAGGAAGCAAAGGCGGCGCTTGGCAAAATGTCGGCGGACAAATTTGCAATCATATATATAACAGAGCGCTTTATAAAGGATATGGAGCGGGAAGTTGCGGAGTATGCAGAGCTAAAAATCCCAGCCATTATCCCAATCCCGGGAATGGACGGAAGTTATGGAATTGGAATTAAGAATGTTAAACGCTCTGTTGAAAAAGCGGTTGGAGCAGATATTTTATTCGGCAACTCTTAAATAAGGAAGGTGTAGAAAAAGATGAGCGAAGGAAAAATAGTTAAAGTTTCTGGGCCATTGGTTGTTGCCAGTGGTATGCAGAGTGCAAATATGTTTGACGTTGTTCGTGTTAGTGAGCAAGGATTGATAGGCGAGATTATTGAAATGCGCGGAGAGATGGCATCTATCCAAGTTTATGAGGAAACAGCCGGCCTTGGTCCCGGCGCACCCGTTATTTCCACAGGCGCACCACTTAGCGTTGAGCTGGGTCCTGGTCTTATGGAAACAATCTACGATGGAATTCAACGTCCACTTATCGCAATGAGAGAGATGGTTGGAGCCAATATCACACGTGGTATCAACGTTCCATCACTTAACAGGGAGAAAAAGTGGGAATTTAAACCAACTGCAAAGGTTGGAGATAAAGTTATCAGCGGGGACATCATTGGAACAGTTTTGGAAACACCAATTGTTACCCAAAAAATTATGGTTCCATTTGGTATCTCAGGCGAAATAACAGAGATTTTAGCGGGCGAATTTACAGTAACCGAGGTGGTTGCACGTCTTAAAACTGATGATGGCGAAATCAAAGAGCTAACAATGATGCAAAAGTGGCCGGTTAGAAAGGGACGTCCGTACAAGGAAAAGCTTGTTCCTAATATGCCACTTGTTACAGGTCAAAGGGTTATCGACACAATGTTCCCAATCGCAAAGGGCGGTGTTGCGGCAATTCCAGGGCCATTCGGCAGCGGTAAAACGGTTGTTCAGCATCAGCTTGCAAAGTGGGCAGATGCGGACATAGTAGTATACATCGGCTGTGGTGAGCGTGGCAACGAGATGACAGACGTTTTGATGGAGTTCCCCGAGCTTAAGGACCCACGCAGCGGCGAGTCCCTTATGAAACGTACAGTTCTAATAGCAAACACCTCTGATATGCCGGTTGCAGCACGTGAGGCATCAATCTACACAGGCATCACAATTGCCGAGTATTTTAGGGATATGGGCTACTCCGTTGCACTTATGGCGGACTCCTCCTCCCGTTGGGCAGAGGCACTACGTGAGATGTCAGGCAGACTGGAAGAAATGCCGGGTGAGGAAGGCTACCCAGCCTACCTTGGGTCACGTCTTGCACAGTTCTACGAAAGAGCAGGCAGAACAATCTCCCTAGGAACAGAGGGCAGAGAGGGTGCACTTTCCGCAATCGGTGCGGTTTCCCCTCCGGGTGGTGATATTTCTGAGCCCGTTTCTCAAGCAACACTACGTATCGTTAAGGTTTTCTGGGCGCTTGATAGTGCGCTTGCTTACCGTCGTCACTTCCCCGCAATCAACTGGCTAAACAGCTACTCACTTTATGTGGATAGGCTTGGCGGTTGGTTCAATGAGAACGTTGCCAAGGACTTTACAAAGCTAAGAAATGACACGATGAGGCTACTTCAAGAGGAAGCGGAGCTTAACGAAATTGTGCAACTTGTTGGTGTTGACGCACTTTCACCAATGGATAGGCTAAAGCTAGAGGCTGCAAAATCAATCCGTGAGGACTATTTGCACCAAAACGCATTCCACGAGGTTGATACTTATTCCTCCCTTGAAAAGCAAAACAAATTGCTTACATTAATTATGAACTACTATTTTAAAGGTGTTGATGCACTTAAAAATGGTGCTGATTTTAACGCACTTTCTGCCCTTGAGGTTAGAGAGAAAATAGGAAGATATAAGTACGTGCCGGAGAATGAAATGGCAAAGGCATACGAAGATATTGCAAAACAGCTAAACGACCAAATGGCTGAATTAGTTACAAAGGAGGTGGAATAAGTGGTTAGAGAATATAAAACTATTGCCGAAGTTGCAGGTCCACTTATGCTTGTTAAGCAAGTTGAGAATGTTGCGTTTGACGAGCTGGGAGAGATTGAGCTTCCAAACGGCGAGCTAAGAAAATGTAAAGTTTTGGAGATTAACGGAAGCAACGCACTTGTTCAACTTTTTGAAAGCTCAGCGGGCATAAACCTTGCAGGGAGTAAGGTTAGATTTTTGGGTAAAGGTATTGAGCTACCCGTTTCTGAGGATATGCTAGGACGTGTTTTCGACGGACTGGGCAGACCAAAGGATAACGGACCCGAGATTATACCTGATAAACGCCTTGACATCAACGGGCTACCTATGAACCCTGCGGCTCGTGACTATCCGTCCGAGTTTATCCAAACGGGTGTTTCCGCAATCGACGGATTAAATACACTTGTTAGAGGTCAAAAATTGCCTATCTTCTCGGGAAGTGGCTTGCCACACGCAAATTTGGCGGCACAAATTGCACGTCAAGCAAAGGTTTTAAACTCCGAGAGCAACTTTGCGGTTGTGTTTGCGGCTATTGGTATAACACACGAGGAGGCGGACTTCTTCGTTAGCGACTTTAGAAAAACAGGTGCTATTGATAGAACCGTTCT
>CAZMCJ010000084.1:0-5353 GCA_964564795.1 uncultured Eubacteriales bacterium
AACGTTAACAAGGACGTGGACGCATTCCACCCACAAAATGTTGGTAAAATTATGATTGGCGATTTTGACTTTTTGCCATGCACACCGGCGGGAATTATGGAAATGCTTAAATATTATGAGATTGATATTGCGGGTAAGGAGTGCGTTATAATCGGGCGGAGTAACATTGTTGGCAAGCCGATGGCAATGCTGCTCCTCCACAAAAATGCAACTGTTACAATCTGCCACTCGAAAACTGCCGACCTAAAGGCGGTTACCAAAAGGGCGGATATTTTAGTTGCAGCGGTTGGCAAGGCGGACTTTGTTACTAAAGATATGGTTAAAGAGGGAGCAGTTGTAATTGATGTTGGTATGAACAGGAACACACTGGGCAAACTAACCGGTGACGTTGACTTTGCAGGTGTTAGTGAGGTTGCAAGCTTTATAACACCGGTTCCGGGGGGCGTGGGTCCGATGACCATAACAACACTTTTGCAAAACACCCTAAAATCAGCTAAAAATGCTGTGGAAAGAGGGAATAGATGAGTGATATGTTAGAAAAAACCCTGATTGAACTGCGAGAGATTGCAAAGAGTCTGGGGCTTAAGGGTTTTACTGCAATGCGCAAGGGGGAACTTGTGGAGGAAATTTCAAGGGCTCAAAAGCAAAACGATAAGGAAAAAGAGGAAATTCGCCACGAGATTGAGGAGCAGGACAAAAAAATGGAGTTAGAGCCTCAGGTTTTTCAGGTACGCTCGCTCCCAAACAAGAATGAAACAGGCAAGGTTAAAACCGAAACCACGGAAGGCGAGGGGATTTTGGAGGTTCTGCCAGATGGATTTGGCTTCCTGAGGGGGAAAAACTACCTCTCCACTAGCGAGGACATCTATATGTCACCAATCCAAATTAGGCGATTTGGGCTAAAAACCGGTGACTATTTGGTGGGTGTTGTAAGGGAAAAACGTGAGGGCGAGAAGTTTAGGGCGATGATTTACCTTAAATCCATAAATGACGACCCGCCCGAGGGATTTAACAGAAGAACACCATTTGAGCACCTAACACCAATCTACCCCGATAAACGCCTAACTCTTGAGATGGGGCAACGCTCTTTTGCGATGCGATTGGTTGATATAATTGCTCCGGTTGGAAAGGGGCAAAGGGGAATGATTGTGGCGCCACCAAAGGCAGGCAAAACCACAATGCTTAAATCAATTGCAAACGCAATAACACAAAACCACCCCGAGTGCAAGCTTATTGTTTGTTTGATTGACGAGCGCCCTGAGGAAGTAACGGATATGCAGCGCAGCACAAAAGGGGAGGTAATATACTCAACCTTTGACGAGGAACCAGAGCACCACATAAAGGTTGCGGAGATGGTTGTGGAGCGTGCTATGCGACTTGTTGAAAGTAAAAAGGACGTTGTAATCCTACTTGATTCCATTACACGTCTGGCAAGGGCGTATAACCTTGTAATTCCGCCAACAGGCAGAACGCTATCGGGGGGTATCGATGCTGGGGCACTTATGTTTCCAAAGAAATTTTTTGGTGCCGCAAGGAACATTGAAAATGGGGGTAGCCTAACAATTCTTGCAACTGCTCTTGTGGAAACGGGGAGCAGAATGGACGAGGTTATTTTTGAGGAATTCAAGGGCACCGGTAATATGGAACTGTATCTAGACCGCAAGATGCAGGAGAAACGAATATTCCCTGCGATTGACCTAAACCGCTCCGGCACAAGGAAAGAGGAACTGCTGCTCAGCCAAAAGGAGCTGGAGGCGATGTGGGCAATCAGACGTAACTTTTCGACCATGGGGAATATGGAAGCTAGCGAGCTGATTATAAAGAAAATTTTAACAACAAAATCAAATGAGGAATTTATAAATGTTATCTCTAAATGATTGACAAGGGTTGACACTTATGATATACTTATTAACGCCGCATATTGGAGGCTTTTAAAAGTGTGCAAACACTTGCCTTAGGTAGCGAGTCTTATATGAGAAAGAGAGGTGCACTATTATGTACGCAGTTATAGTAACAGGCGGAAAACAATATAAAGTGCAAGAGGGCGATGTTCTTTACATCGAAAAACTAGAAGGTAACGACGGAGATGCTATTAGCTTTAACGAAGTTGTTGCAGTTGGAACAGATGGTGGTTTAACAGTTGGAGCTCCTTATGTTGCTGGTGCAAGTGTTAGCGCAACGCTGGACAAATCCGGAAAAGGCAAAAAAATCCGTATTTACAAAATGAAATCTAAAAAAGGTTACAGAAGAAGACAAGGCCACAGACAACCTTACACTAAGGTTACTATCGGCAAAATTTCTATGTAATGACAACCATAACCCTTTATAAAAACAACAATGCTTATAAGGGCTTTTGTGTTAGTGGACACAGCGGCTATGGGGAAGCGGGCGAGGATATCGTTTGCAGCGCTATATCAAGTGCGGTTATGCTAACAATAAATGCAATTACAGTGGTTGAAGGGTGCAAAGGGAAGACTCTTGTGAAAGAGCAACCCCCAAAGGTTGAGTTTATTTTGGATAGCGAGTTTATGGAAAACATTGTGGCACAAAAAATGCTGCAAGCGTTCGAAGTTCATTTGCAGACATTAGCAGGGCAACACAAAAAATTTATCAAAATCAGTAATAAGGAGGAAACATAAATGTTAATACTTAATATACAATTTTTTGCACACAAAAAAGGTGTGGGTTCTACAAAAAATGGTAGAGATAGCGAATCTAAACGTCTTGGCGTTAAGAGGGGTGACGGTCAAACTGTTCTTTCAGGAAACATTCTTGTAAGACAAAGAGGCACGAAAATACACCCTGGAACAAATGTTGGAATCGGCAGCGATGACACATTGTTTGCAACCATCACTGGTAAGGTTAAGTTTGAAAGAATGGGCAAAGACAAGAAAAAGGTTTCTGTTTATGCTCTTGAACAATAAGATTTAATAATTAATTTGTGGGGTTGCAGTTTTTGCAGGCCCGCATTTTGTTTTAGGAGGTGAAATTTATGTTTGTTGATATAGCAAAAATTTATGTTAAAGCGGGGGACGGCGGCAATGGTGCAGTTTCCTTTTATAGGGAGAAGTATGTTGCGGCGGGTGGACCTGACGGAGGCGACGGTGGTAAGGGTGGAAACGTTGTTTTTAGAGTGGATAACAACAGAAACACTTTGCTTGACTTTAAATATCGCAAAAAATTTGTGGCAACACCGGGGGAAAATGGTGGACACAAGCACTGTTTTGGCAAGGACGGAAAAGACGTTATTATAACCGTTCCTCGAGGTACTCTTATAAAAGATGCCGAAACAGGAAGGCTCGTTAAGGATATGAGCGACGACGAGGATTTTATTTTGTGCAGAGGTGGCAGAGGTGGATACGGAAACGACCACTTTAAAAGCCCAACAAGGCAAATTCCACGTTTTGCAAAGCCGGGGAACCCAGGGCAAGAGATGGAGGTTATTCTTGAGCTTAAGCTGCTTGCGGACGTTGGTCTTGTTGGCTTCCCAAATGTGGGCAAATCGACCCTACTTTCCATGGTAACTGCGGCGCAACCCAAAATTGCAAACTACCACTTTACAACCCTTACCCCAAATCTAGGGGTTGTTGGTGTTGGCAGTGATGATAGCTTTGTTCTTGCAGACATCCCCGGTATTATCGAGGGTGCGAGTGAGGGGATTGGGCTAGGCCACGATTTCCTTCGCCATATAGACCGTTGCAGACTGCTAATTCATATGGTGGACATTTCTGGAATTGAGGGCAGAAATCCAATTGAGGATTTCAAGATAATCAATGAAGAAATGAAAAGTTACAGCGAACAGCTTGCCTCAAGACCACAAATTGTGGTTGGTAACAAGTGTGATATAATCCAATACCCAGAGCTGGTGGAGGAATTTAAAAAGCACGTGGAGGAGCTTGGGTTTGATTACTACGAGATTTCTGCGGCTACCAAAAATGGCGTGCAAAAGCTGATGGAGATGGTTTCCTACAAGCTTAAGCAGTTGCCACCAATCGTAACGTTTGAGAGCGAGCAAATCGTATTTGAGGAAACTCCGCGCAGCGAAAAAACAACTGAGGTGCGTGTGGAGGAAGGCGTTTACATTGTGGAGGGCAAATGGCTTGTTAACCTTCTTGCAGGCATTAACTTTGACGATAGGGACTCCCTTGCATACTTTGGCAGAGTGCTTAAGGCAAGTGGTGTTTTTGAAATGTTGGAGGAAAAGGGAATTGAAGAGGGAGACACAGTTTCAATATACGACTTTGAGTTTGACTATATAAAATAGTTGTTGACAATGAGTGGCGTATATGTTAAAATAGTTAGGAAAATAAAGAAGAACAATTGTCTGTTCTCACCTTATGCTGTTTAGCAAATAGGGTTAAAATGTAAGAGGTAAGCTTTTAGCTTATTTGTGTAGATTTTAAACGGACAATTTTGTCCGTTTTTTTATTTTAAATTTATTAATGGAGGTGCTTATTTATCAGTAGCAAAGATATTCAAATCAACGAGGAAATTAGGGATAAAGAAATTAGAGTGATAGATGCGGATGGCAGCCAAATGGGGATTATGTCCTTTAAGGACGCATACGCTTCGGCTCTTTCAAAAAATCTTGACCTTGTTAAAATTGCCCCTAAGTCTACCCCGCCTGTTTGCAAGATTATGGACTATGGTAAGTTCAAGTTTGAGCAAGCAAAAAAGGAGAAGGAAGCTAGGAAAAGCCAGCATGTTGTAAACATTAAAGAAGTGAGAATGTCCCTAGTTATTGGTGCGCACGACTTTGAAACAAAGGTTAAGCATGCACTAAGAATGATAGCTGATGGCGACAAGGTTAAGGTTAGTGTGACATTTAGAAACCGGGAGCTTTCACAAACGGCAAAAGGCAGAATGCTATTAGAGCGTTTCGCTGAAGATTGCAAAGAGTTTACAATAGTGGAAAGACCTGCAAAAATGGAAGGCAGAAGTATGTCTATGTTTTTAGCTGCTGTAAAATAGGAACCTTATGTAATACAAAAGAATGAGAGGGAAAGAATTATGCCTAAAATAAAAACACACTCAGGCGCAAAGAAAAGATTTTCTGTAACTAAAAGTGGTAAAATTAACAGAGGCCACGCATATAGAAGCCACATACTTACAAAGAAATCCACCAAGAGAAAAAGAGGGCTTAGAAAGGCAGATTACCTTACTGCTGCTAACGCTCCATCTATCAAGAAATTAATCCCATATAAATAAAAAATAATAGACGAAAAGGAGGCTATACACATGGCAAGAGTTAAAGGTGCACTTAGCACAAGAAAAAGAAGAAAAAAGATTTTAAAGCTAGCAAAAGGCTATTTTGGAGCAAAAAGCAAACACTTTAAGATGGCGAACCAAGCTG
>CAZMCJ010000085.1:0-5335 GCA_964564795.1 uncultured Eubacteriales bacterium
ACCAATGGAAGGTTACCATTCTTAGTATTGCAAAAAGCTTTTCATCCACCGCATTTTCGCTGCACTCCAAAGTGTTTTCACGGTTTAGTCCCCTCTTTTTATCGTGGTAGGCACGCATTGCACTTGCCATATCCCTATAATCCACATCAATACCGCTTTTTTTAAGACCATCAAAAATAGTAAAAATAACCTCGCAGATGTTGTGGCACGCAACGCACCCCGCAAGCATTGTTATAACATATTCGGGCGCAACCTCCACAACGTAGCCAAGGGGGGACAGGAAGTCGATAAGCCTTTGAACGTTTTGCTCCTCCCATTTCTTCTCGTTTGGCATGGTTATGTTGCTGTAGCACTCCTTTGAAACGTCCCTATCCCCAATTTTAGCAACCATATTGGGCAGAATGTTTGCAACGTTAATATCCCCGCCCAACATATCCAGATAGAACTTGCCCGCAGGGTTTGGCGGGAATGCGTACAAATCGGGCAACTGCTCCCCCGCCGCCCTTAGGGAGTTATAGTATGGCAGCAGCACCTCTTTTACAAGTGGTGGGGCAAACTTTGGCGGCGGTGCAAACAGGATAATGTCGGGCTTTAGCTCAATAAGCGCACCCAAATTATCATTTAATAACACTTTATAGCCAAGGGTTTTTCTCTTTCTTTCAATATCCCCTTCGTCCGCAGTTACTCCAATTATGTTGGTCTTTACATTGTCCCCCAGCATTTTTTCGTAGCAGGGGCGGATGTATTCCATCAAAAATCCAAGCCCGATTATCACTATCTTCGTATCTTTATATGCTTTCATAAAAAACTCCATTCTGCCGTTTTGCATCGGCACAAATTTTGATTAAGTAGGTGAGCTTTCACCCTGACCACCTTTTAAATTAATCCCCCAAGTATGCCCTTTTAACATCGTCGTTGTGTTGAAGGCTTTTGCCGGTGCCCGTTAGAACTACCCGCCCGTTTTCCAAAACGTATCCCCTATCCGAAATGGATAGCGCCATAGACGCATTTTGTTCGATAAGCAAAACGGTTTTACCTTTTTCCTTGATTTTTAGGATAAGCTCGAAAATTTCCTCCACGACTATTGGTGCAAGCCCAAGGGAGGGCTCGTCAAGCATAATCAGCTTTGGGTCACTCATCAGCCCACGGGCGATTGCAAGCATTTGCTGTTCTCCCCCTGATAGCGTGCCACCCGCTTGTGTGCGCCGCTCCTTAAGGCGTGGGAAAAGTGTAAACATCTCCTCCATACGTGCCTTTATCGTTTCTTTATCAATTTTTTTAAGGCTTATTGTTCCCATTATAAGGTTTTCCTCCACACTTAGGTCGGGGAAAACGTGGCGACCCTCAGGCACGTGGCACACACCCATTTTAACAATTTTGTGTGGTTCTTCCTTTGTGATGTCCACCCCATCGAACATAATTTGCCCCCTTGACTTTGGCACCATAGAAGAAATTGCCATAAGGGAGGTGCTTTTGCCCGCACCGTTGGAGCCAATTAGGCACACAATTTCGTTTCTGTGCACCTCCACATTAATGCTGCGCAGCGCCCTTATATATCCGTAATTTACGCTTAGGTTATTTATTTTAAGCATTACCCTCTACCCCCTTTTGGGCTTCGTCATGCACTCCGCCAAGTGATCCCTTGCCAAAGTAAGCATCGTGAACGTCCTGATTTGATTTAACATCTGCCGGTGTTCCCTCGCAAATTTTTTTGCCAAAGTTAATCACCAAAATGCGGTGGCAAAGGTTCATAATAAACTTCATATCGTGCTCTATTACAACAACTGTGTAACCCTCTGCATTGATTTTTTTGATGAAGTCGGAAAGCTCCTTCGTTTCGTTTGGGTTCATTCCCGCCGCCGGCTCGTCTAGCAGCAAAATGTTTGGGTTGATGGCAAGGGCTCTTGCAATTTCCACCTTGCGCTGCAAACCATAGGCAAGGTTGCCCGCCATTGTGTCCATATACTCCGATATTCCAACCTTTTCTATTATTTCCTTTGCCGCCTTTAGAGAGTTTTCCTCATCTTCTTTATACCTCTTTGTTTTAAAAAATGCGTCCGCCATATTGGTTTTTGTGTGGATATGGTAGCCGATACGCACGTTTTCCAGCACCGTCATATATTTAAAAAGTTGGATATTTTGGAATGTTCTTGCCATTCCCTTTCGTGCAATTTCCTCCGGCGCTTTTCCGCTAATATTTTCGCCGTTTAGGTAAATCTCCCCCGATGTTGGGGTGTATACCCCTGAGCAAGTGTTGAAAAATGTGGTTTTTCCAGCCCCGTTTGGTCCGATTATACCAAAAATTTCCCCCTTTTTAACTTGCATACTTATGTCGTCAACAGCCTTTAGACCCCCAAAATGTTTGCACACGTTTTTGCTCTCTAGTATTGTCATACGCTCACCTTCTTTTCATTAAGGTTGTTTTGTTCATCGTCCTCATCGTCACACTCTGCCTTGCTCCTTAGCTTGCCACCCGCAAGTATACTATCGCTTGCACCTGCAAGACCTTGTGGGCGCCACCACATCATAGCAATTATAAGCAGTGCATAGAAAACCATTCTGAACTGCTCTGCAAAGCGGAACACCTCTGTTAGTACGTTTACGATTACGGCACCTATGATAGGCCCGATTAGTGTGCCTTGACCACCGATGATAACCATGGAAATTATGTTAAAGCCCTCGTCCAATATGAACATATCGGAGCTTACATAGCGATAGAAATAGGCAACCAAGCAACCGCCAATGCCTGCAAAGAATGCGCCGAACACAAAGTTTAGCGATTTATACTTCTTAATCTCCACTCCAAGGGAGCTTGCCGCCAGCTGATCCTCACGAATGGAAATCCACGCACGACCAATTCTGGAATCGAGTATTCGCTTCATTGTAAAAAGTGTAAAAATCATCAGCCCAAGGGAGATGTAGTAAAAGTGGTCTGTTTTGTTTAGCACCATTCCAAAAAGTGTTGGTGCAGGGATGTTTTTTATGCCGAGTGGCCCGTTTGTAAAATCCGTCCAGTTAAGCGCAACCAGCCGCACAATTTCCGAAAAGCCAAGGGTTACTATGGAAAGGTAAATCCCCGAGAGCTTTAGCGTTGGCAATGAGATGAAGTAGCCGATTATTGCTGACATTATTCCGGCAATTGGCACTATAATCCAAAAGCTAACCCCATATTTAACTGATAATATTGCCGCCGTGTATGCACCGATACACATAAAGCCCGCATGCCCCAAGTTAAACTGACCGCTGTAACCGTTTATGATATTTAGCGAGCTTGCAAGGATTATGTAAAACAAAATTTTAACCGCAATACTCTTGTAGTAGTTATCCTTATAAACAAGCGGAAAAATTATCAATATCGCAAGTATTATTAGGAGTATTGGTTTTTTATGTTTTTGGTAAAAGACTTTTGCTCTTTGCATTAAGCCTTGAGTTTTTTGGATTAAAGCTGTCATCTTTTAGCCCTCCTTTTTACGAATAAGCCCTTAGGGCAGAAGATTAGCACAACAACAAGGAATATGAAGGATATAACGTCTCGCAGTCCTGTTGGGATAAATATAATACCAACGTTTTCCAGCACTCCGATTACAAGCCCACCCCACGCAGAGCCGGAAATTGAAACAAGACCACCCAAAACGGTTGCAGAAAGCGCCTTGTTACCAACAATCATACCCATAGTTGGCACAACGGACGCATAGTAGATTGCAAGGAGGGTTCCCGCAACGCCCCCTAGCGCACAGCCAACACAGTTGCCATATAGTGTAGTTTTTTTAACGTTTATGCCAACAAGGGCGCTCGCCTTTTTGCTTTGGCTTACGCTCCTAAGCATCATACCCGTTCTGGTTTTGCTAAGAAATAGTGAAAAGCCAAGGGCAAAAACAATAACTACCGCCATAATAATAAGTTGAAGATTGCTTATTTTAAGCCCCATAATATTGTATGTTATGTTATCAAACACCGGTGGAGTTGGCTTAACCTCGCTGCCAAAGCAGATTTGCGCAAGGTTTTTAACAAGCATACTAAAACCAACTGTGCATATCATCGAGATATGGCGGGGCGCCTCTAAAAAGCGCTCGTAGCACAGCTTATAAAGAAAAACACCAAGAACCGCAGAGCTTAAAAAACCGCTTATTATTCCATACATCAGGTTGCCCGTTAAAAGGAAAACATAGTAAGCACCGAAGCCACCAATCATTACAACCTCGCCATAGCTAAAGGAAACAAGGCCGATAACTCCGTAAATCATTGTATAGCCAATTGCCATAAGCGCATAAATGGAGCCTTGGCACAATCCGTTAACTATTTGCTGCAAAAGATACACAAAAAATCCCCCTCTCTATTGAATATAGACAACCTTTTCCGGTTGTCTATATTCAAAATGTCTATTATATTAGTCCATAAAGTCGTAGTCAGTAACTCTAACAAATTGGTCGTCCTTAATCTCAAAAATAACGTATTTTCTGTTAACGTCTCCCGCCGGATTAAAGGTTAACGGACCTGCATAGCCAGGGAAATCCTTTGTTGCTGCTATCTCATCACGAATTGTTTTTCTATCTAGCTTGCCTGCGTCGTCTGCTCTTTTCATAGCTTCCAAAACTATGTTTACAGCATCGTAAGTAAATGGTGCGTGTGTTGTTGTTTTATAGCCCGCTCTTTTTTCAAACTCGGCTAGGAACGCTGCAATTTCGGGTTTTGTTTCGTCCAAATATACAGGGGAGCTGATGAAGGAACCGTTGATTTCCTTTCCACCCAAGCTGATAAGCTGTGGAGAGAACGCACCGCCCGAGATTGAAACTTTAACGTCCCATCCCATTTGCTTTATTTGCTTTGTAACGAGTGCTGCGTCTGCTGCTTGCGCCATAACGCTTATAACGTCTGGGTTGGATTGTTGAACTTTTGTAAGGAGTGCGTTAAAGTCCTTCTCACCTTCCATAAACGGCTCAATTGCTACAACGTTTAGCCCACAAGTGTTAGCACGTTTCATAAAATTATCCTTAACTGTTAGTCCCCAGTCATTGTTAACATAAACAATAGCAGAGTTTTTTGAGCCTAGGAATTTTTGTGCTTGATATTGTGCCAAGAATGGTGCCTCGCCGTCTTGTCTGCCTGCAACTCCGAATATGTAGTCGTTCATTGCTGCCAAATCAGGGTGAGAGGCAGAAGGTGTGATTAGCACAAGCTCGTTCTCGCCGTAAATTGGTGCCGCCGCCAGATCAGCGCATCGGCGCCGATCTCGACGCGCACCTGCTCCTCGGTGCGGCCGCTGGCAATCAGCTCCTCGCGCGAGGGCATGTCGATGCCATACACATTGGCATAGCGCACCGGCGGCGCAGCCGAG
>CAZMCJ010000086.1:0-5165 GCA_964564795.1 uncultured Eubacteriales bacterium
CATAGCAGATATGGCAGTGGGCGCAAGGCAGGTTGCAGCTCTTGATGACCCGATTGGCGAGGTTACAGGTATGAAAATTCGCCCAAACGGTTTATCAATTGGTCAAGTTAGGGTGCCCCTTGGTCTTATCGGCATCATTTTTGAATCCCGACCAAATGTGACGGTGGACAGTGCAATTTTGTGCCTTAAGGCGGGTAATGCCGTTCTTTTGCGTGGTGGAAAGGAAGCGATAAACTCCAATAAGAAGCTTGTTTCAGTTATGCAGCTTTCCCTATCGGAGAGTGGCATCAACCCCAATACAATCTCCCTTATAACCGATGTTAGCCGTGAGAGTGCAAACGAGATGATGCGCCTAAATGGCTATTTAGACGTTCTAATCCCACGTGGAAGTGCCTCCTTAATCAATGCGTGTGTGATGAACTCAACCGTTCCTGTTATTGAAACGGGGACTGGCAACTGCCACATTTACGCAGACGAATTTTGCGACTTCAAGATGGCGCTTGATATTTTAATAAACGCAAAAACCACAAGGATTAGCGTTTGCAACAGTGCGGAGAGCCTTCTTATTCACAAAAACATTGCCGACACTTTCCTTCCCCTTGCGGCAAAGGCACTTTTTGAGAAAAATGTGGAAATCCGTGGGTGTGACCGCTGTGTCTCCATCGTACCATCAATAACGCCTGCAACGGAGGACGACTACTACACCGAGTTTTTGGACTACATAATTTCCGTTCGAATTGTTGATAGTATTGATGAGGCTATTGCGCACATCAACAAATATAACACCAAGCATAGCGATGCGATTATCACCAAAAGCTACGAAAATTTACAAAAATTTTTAAAGCAGGTTGATTCAGCGGCGGTTTATGTTAACGCCTCCACGAGGTTTACCGACGGATTTGAGTTTGGTCTGGGCGCCGAAATTGGAATATCCACCCAAAAACTCCACGCACGGGGCCCAATGGGTCTTAAAGAGCTAACAAGCCTAAAATATATAATTTATGGCGACGGTCAAATTCGTTAATTGAATAAATTACTCCTCCTTTGTTAAGAATATTATCGTATTTCAAATATTTAAAGGAGGATTTTTTATGCCACTATTACAATGTATTGCCACAAATTGCACAAATAACCAAAATCAGTGCTGCTGCTTACCAAAAATCTTGGTTGATGGTAGGGATGCAACCAACGCTACTTCCACTTGTTGCTCAAATTTTGTTGCTATGGGGTGCAGTCCTACCAATTCAATGGCTCCAAATTTTGTTACTCCAAACCAAAATGTTGCTGTTGACTGTGTTGCAAATGATTGCACCTACAACAAAAACCAGTATTGTTATGCCTCCACCGTTAGCATAGCTGGCTGTGGCGCATCAGACTGTAACGAAACTAGCTGCAAAACATTTAAAACAAAAAAATAATTAGCTGAAAAATAAAAAGGCGGTTACCTTATTGGTAACCGCCTTTTTAACCTTTTAAACTATCTTAGTCCGTCTTCGCCTTTAATTTCGCTAACTTGTAGCCCGCCAATTCTTGCGTGAGGACGTCCACCATTTGTTACTGCAATTGCAACAACAATTTCATTTGCCTTTGGTGCATCAGGAATTCTAATTTCCATTGCATCATAGTGAGTTCTAACGAATGCTGCATCCTTATAGTGCAAAGGAACATCTAGTGCTGTTCCTGCACCACCTGCTTTTTTAGCAGAAGGGATAATTGCCTTGCCGCCGTTGATTGCATCTCTCATTGGTTTGCCTAGCTTAGGGTGCAAAATTGCAGCGCCATGCTCTAGCTCGCCATTAAGACCGATTATTGCACCCTTGCCATAGCTGTGTGCATCTTGCGGCGCAATTCCCATTGCCTCAACTGCCATTTTTGTTAGCATTCCGCCTAGTGTTTCGCCAACATCGCTAAGGAAAGAAAGGTCCTCCACAAATTTGCCCGCAAATGGGTTTTCAATAACTGCGGCAACCACGCATTTTTTAATTGGCTTTTCCAAATCTGTAAAGCCTTCAAAAAAACATTCCTCAACATTTGTCACAATTTTTCTGATTTTTAGTTCCATACGTCACGTCTCCTTTAAATTCTGTTTTTTTTATATGCAAAGGCATTTTGGTTTAATTGCTTTTGTTAACCTTCTTGTCAAATGCAAGGCTGATTGCTGTATAAAGAATCATTGCAGTAATCATACCAATAACGGGAGAGATAAAAAAGTTGTTCTTTAGTGCAACATATCCACCAATTCCGCCACCAATCCACGCTATAATTGCAAGGTAGTTAACGTCTTTTGCCTCTTTGCTGTTTTTAACAATGTAGCGCTCTGCAACTAGTAGTCCAGGAACCGGAGCTATAAGAACAGATAAGGTTTGGATGATTGGAAGCAAATATTTAAGAGCCCCCATAAAGCCAAACGCTGCTGCAATTGCCGCAATTGTTATAGCTACTGTGCTATGTTTAATCTTGCCACTTAGCTTTGTTTCGTTAAGAACGTTTTGAAGTGCAAGGCTGGCTGCATATATGTTGTTGTCCTGAGTTGTCCACAAGCAGAAAACTGAGCAGATAAACACAAGAAGTGAAAGACCTAGAGCTGCTGTTGCACTAACGAAATCGCCCTTTGCTGTTGCTGTTGCAACAAGAACGCCTGTTAATTGCAAACCAAAAAGACCGATGATGAATGCTGTGAAACCAGCCACAACAACGTCCTTTTTAGAGCGTGCGAAGCGGCAAACGTCAGGTGTGATAACACAACCAAAAATCCAGCTACCAATAACAGATGCGGAAGCTGCTGTAAAACTCATTGGCTCTGCAGGTATATAAGAAAGGACGTTTGCAAACCCTTGGCTTTCCTTTCCAACAAAGAACACGCACACAATTGTTAGAACAATTGCAGCAGGAACACCCAAATAGCTGATAAACTCAAGCCCATTGTATCCCTTTAGTGCTGATTGTACCCAAATTGCAATAACAATAACCGCAGTTATGCTAATTGGAATTGGCCACCATGGGAATGTGGAAGCAATCATTTTTGCAAATGTGTCGCCATTTATACCAACCCAATTTATAGCGGAGAAAACAAGGATTAACGAGAATATACTCGACCCCTTTTTACCAAAAGCTTTTCGTGATAGGAAAGCTGTTGATAAGCCTGATTCGTATGCCATTATACCAGTTATGATAACTACCGTAATCAGGAATGCATCTGCTGCCAAAATTGCAATCATAGCATCTGCAAACGTCATCTTATAACCAATAGCTGCTCCTGTGATAAAGTTTGAAAGTGCTATTGCATATCCCCAAGAACGACAAAAAGACTAAGTGTACTTTTTTTCTTATCCTCCGGCACTTTCTCAAAGGCGTACTCGTATGCCGCCTCTGTTGCTTGAACTTCCTTTTCCTTTTTCATTTAAAACACCCCTCAAAATAAATATTAATATTATAAAAGCGAAAGTATTCGCATTTTACCAAATTAGTTTGTTGCGTCACTCCTAAAGTGGGAGCCAATGCTTTGTCCCCTTGCATATGCGGATTTTGCCACATTTGCACCAAGTGTACTTTGTAAGAATAGACTTTCTAACTTAACCTTTTGCAGAGCGCTTCCCTTTATTCCTTGCCCCTTTTTAAGGCAATGGGCCAATTCTTCAAGCTGGTTTTGCGCATTTTGAAGATCTATTCCATTTCTTATAATACCCACTTTTTCCCACATAATTTCACCAATTTGCTTTGTTGCGCTTGCAATCATCTGCTCCGCTTGCTCTGTTTCATTTTCACTTACATCAGATAGCATATCTACAAATCGCTCATGCAAATTTGGTGGAAAATCGTTTGTCTTGCTCTTTGCATAATCTGATGCACTTTTTGCCGCAATGCGAGAGAACACGACATTCTCCGTAAGAGCATTTGAACCTAAGCGGTTTGCTCCATGCACGCCACCCGTTGCCTCGCCAACTGCAAAAAGACCATCAACACCTGTTTGGCATTTTCCATCAATCTTAATCCCACCACAGGTAAAGTGGGAGGCTGGGTAAACCTCCAGCATTTGCTTTTGTGGGTCTACACCCTTCTTTGCAACCTCTTTTGCATATGTAAAGCTCTCTAGCATTGCTTTTTCTTCAATGTGCCTTGCATCTAGATAAACTCCGCCATGCTTACTACCCCGCCCACTTGCAATCTCACTTGTAATGGCAACGGACAAAATATCCCGAGTTGCAACCTCCATCGCCTTTGGGTCGTAGTTTGCCATAAAACGCTCCATATTACTGTTGTAAAGAAGCGCCCCTTCCCCACGAAGCGTATCATTTATAATTTTGCCCTGCATAGAGATTGGATATGCAAAGGTTGTAGGCATAAATTGCACAAACTCCATATCAATTAGCGTAGCGCCGGCATCATATGCCATTTGCAAACACTCGCCCCTTACCCCTTTTGGGTTGGTAGTGTTGGAATAAAGTGCACCAAAACCGCCACTTGCCAAAATAACGGATTTTGCATAAATAACGGTGGGTGTTCCATCCGATGCAATACCCGCCCCACCAAAACATCTGCCTTCTTTATAAAGCAATCCCCACAGGGTAAAGTTTTTTTGCATATCCACACCAAGCTCGCCACATTTTGAAAACATCACGCCAAAACTTTCCGCCCCCCTTCCGCTTTTACAGCGTAGCGAGCGGGGATATGTATGACCGCCCGAGCGGAACATTCTGAAGGTATCATCAGGATTTTTATAAAACTCCACACCCCAACCACTTATTTGAGCAATTGCCTCACTTGCGTTTTCCGCCAAAATATCCACAAGCTCGGGGTTGGAAAGGTTGTTTCCACACTCCAAAGTATCCTTGATATGTGCTTCCACACTATCGTTATATGGGTTGCCATCAAAAACAGCCGCATATCCTCCAGCGGCAATGGATGTACAGTTACCCCCTGCTTTATAAAGCAGAGTAACATCATTCGACAGCATTCTTGCATTAATGGCGCTACACAACCCGGCGCTACCCCCACCAACAACAAGAACATCTGTTATCTTCTTATTAAAGTTAATCATTATTCACTCCTAACCTTATTACTTGTCTTTATTTTAACACACTATGGCACATAAAATCAATAGC
The DNA here is from genome assembly GCA_964564795.1 of uncultured Eubacteriales bacterium. Classification (GTDB taxonomy): domain Bacteria; phylum Bacillota; class Clostridia; order Oscillospirales; family RGIG577; genus CAZMCJ01. The sequence goes on from CAZMCJ010000086.1 coordinate 5,103, forward strand.
TTGTAACAAATTTTTACAAAATAGTATTTTTTCTGTTTATTTATTACTCAAAAGGAGTATCCG
>CAZMCJ010000087.1:0-4976 GCA_964564795.1 uncultured Eubacteriales bacterium
TATGACCCAATAACGAAAGCTGTTATCTTTACCACCACCCATTTCAGCTACTATGCTGTAGGGTATAAGTCATCTGCTTCGAATGTACTGTTCAGCGATGTACTCCCCGATGCTTGGTACTATCACCCCGTGACCTTTATCGCAGAAAAAGGCATCACCACTGGTACGGGCAACGGTAAATTCAGTCCCGAAGGGATGCTTACCCGTGGTCAGTATATCGTGATGCTGATGAGAGCATACGGCATGGAACCATCTGCAAAGCCTGTGGATAATTTCTCAGATGCAGGTAGCACCTATTACACAAATTACCTTGCATTAGCTAAACAGATCGGCATTTCAGCTGGTATCGGAAATAATCTATTTGCTCCGGACAAGGAAATCACACGACAGGAGATGTTCACACTGCTGTATAATACACTGACGGTAATAGGTGAACTACCCGAAGGAAACTCTGGCAAGGAGCTTTCCGATTTCTCAGATGCGTCCAGCATCGAATCTTGGGCAATAAATTCCATGACGCTGCTTGTGAATACCGAAACCATATCCGGAAATGGTGGGATGCTCTACCCAACCTCCACTACAACCCGCGCAGAAATGGCACAAGTGCTGTATAACTTATTGAATAAATAATATAAATTATAAAAAGCAGAAAGTCAATCACTATAAAAGGTGATTGACTTTCTGCTTTTTTGTTGCCCCGTACCAGTTATCTCTGGGTTCAGACACTGTTTCTATGATTGATAATACTTATAACACAGAGTTTGCAAGGAGATGAGACTTACTCCCACTCGATTGTTGCTGGTGGTTTTGGTGTGATATCATACATAACTCTGTTAACTCCATCAACATTTGCAACAATTCTGGTTGCAATTTTTGTTAGCAGTGAGTATGGAATTTCTGCAACATCTGCGCTCATTGCGTCACTACTTAGGACTGCACGAATTGCAATTGCTTCCTCATACGTTCTTTTACCTTCCTTTACTCCAACGCTTTTACACCCAGGGCAAAGTGTGAAGAACTGCCAAATGCTCTTTTCCAGACCTGCATTGCTAATCTCCTCGCGCAAGATAGCATCAGACTCTCTTACCATTTCAAGCTTCTTTTTTGTAATTGCACCAACAACTCTAACCCCAAGTCCCGGGCCTGGGAATGGTTGACGCCATACTTGATGGTGTGGGATGCCTAGCGCTTCGCCTACCGTTCTAACCTCGTCTTTAAACAGCAATTTAACCGGTTCCACAAGCTCGAACTTCATATCCTCGGGCAGTCCGCCCACATTGTGGTGGGATTTTACAACGCCCTTGCTGGAGATACTCTCAATTATATCAGGGTAGATTGTGCCTTGCACCAGGAAGTCAATCTTGCCTAACTTTTGAGCTTCTTCCTCAAAAACTCTTATAAATTCTTCACCGATTATTTTTCTCTTTTCTTCTGGGTCGCAAACATTTTCAAGCTTGCCCAAAAATCTGTCAACCGCATCAACGGTGATAAGCTTCATCTTGAATTGTTCGCCGAAAATCTCTGCTACTTGCTCAGGCTCATCTTTTCTCATTAGCCCATGGTTTACAAATACACAAGTAAGTTGGTCACCGATTGCCTTATGAACAAGAGCTGCGCAAACAGAGGAATCAACACCACCGGAAAGTGCGCAAAGCACCTTTTTATCCCCAACTTGAGCCTTAATTTGCTCCACCATATCATCTATAAAAGCTTCTATTGTCCAGTTGCCTGTAAATGAACAGTTTTTGAATATAAAGTCCTTTACTTCCGCCTCTGACTTAAGGTTTCCATTTTCTAAAACGGGAATGTTTAGCCCCTTTATTGCAGTTGCTTCTGCCAGTGCATTCTTATCGGTTGTTTCTTCCTCCCCAATAAAAATAATTCCCTTTGGTGATTTTGCTGCGATCTCTGCCTTTGCCTTATCAAAAGGAACAACCTCACAATAAACTTTTGCGTTTCTTGCCATTTTTGCAACTTGTTGATTATTGTGCGCACCAAAATCAACGATTGATAAAAGCTCTTTTTTCATTTATTTACTCCCTTATTTTTATTTAAACCCTTTATTTTACACATTTCTTAGCTATTAAGTTTACCACAAAATCAGATAAAAAACAATAGCATATAGACTTTTATCATTAGAAAAGACTGCACTGTTAGTACGGTCTTTTTGGTGTTAATTACAAATAGCTTCTTGTGTTTCTTTGTCGAAAATATGAATTTTCTCAACATTAAGGAAGAATTTAATTTTTTCGCCCGATGCTTTGCAATCTCTTGTTGGCACCTTTGCTGTGATTTTCTTGCCTGCAAAATCAAGGTAAAGGTAAATTTCACTACCCATCATTTCTGCGATATCAACCTCAGTATCAAGCACACAATCGCCACCTCTTGCAATATAAGATGCATCTACGTGCAAATCCTCCGGTCTGATACCTGCAACAACCTCTTTTCCAACGTAACTTGCAAATTTTTCATCTCCGCCCTTTGATGCTGGCAGTTTTATAAGATTTCCATTTAGGTTAACGCAGTAATCGCCTCCCACCTTTTCAATCTTTGCATCAATGAAGTTCATTTGAGGGGAGCCGATAAAGCCTGCAACAAACATATTGCACGGTTCATCATATAGCTTTTGTGGTGAGTCCACTTGCATAATAAAGCCGTCCTTCATTACAACTATTCTGTCCCCCATTGTCATTGCCTCTGTTTGGTCATGGGTTACGTAAACGAAGGTTGTTTGCAATTTTTTGTGCAGCTTTATAATCTCCGTTCTCATTGTTGTTCTTAACTTTGCATCAAGGTTTGAAAGTGGCTCGTCAAGCAAGAAAACCGCTGGGTTTCTTACCATTGCCCTGCCAAGCGCAACACGCTGACGTTGACCCCCTGAAAGAGCCTTTGGCTTACGCTCCAAAAGGTGCTCTATATCAAGAACCTTTGCCGCTTCTCTTACTTTTTTATCAATTTCTTCTTTTGACACTTTCCTTAGTTTAAGAGCAAATGCCATATTCTTGTAAACCGTCATATGGGGGTAAAGTGCATAGTTTTGGAAAACCATTGCAATATCTCTATCCTTTGGCTGTACCTCGTTTACTAGCTTATCCCCAATGTACATCTCGCCTGATGTTATTTCCTCAAGACCAGAAATCATACGCAAGGTAGTTGATTTGCCGCAACCTGATGGCCCAACAAAAATAACAAATTCTTTATCTTTAATTTCCAAATTAAAATCTTGCACTGCAACAACATTGCCTGCATATGTCTTGCAAATATTTTTTAAAACAACCTTTGCCACTTCTTTTCCTCCTTTTTGTTTTATTTAAACTTGTATCCATCCAAGTAGTCCTTTGTTCCGTCAATCATTTTATCAAAAAGTTCTTTTGCTGTGTTTATATCCAGGTTTGTTAGTGGCTCGTTTAGGAACGCCATAAATGCCTTAGACAAGTCACGCTCCACGCATGCTTTTAGGATAAGCTCTTGGTTCGCAACGTTACGAGCAACAAGAATGTTTACTTCCTCCGGTAGTCCACCTGCGAAAACCGGCTCAATCTTATTCTTTGTAAATAGTGCGTTAGTTTCCACAACTGCCTCAAGTGGTAGATTGTTTATTTGCCCAACGTTTGGAATGTTTACGTTAGCAACAAAATCCTCAAGACCTAGTAGAGCCTTGATTTGCTTGATGCCGTCCTCACCCGTTTCCTTAAACTCGAACATATGATGTGTACGAGGAAACAAGGAAAGAAATAGAACAAAAATATCAAGAGTTTAAACAAATTTAAAAGGAATTAGTTAATTATTCACGAAATATTCTTAAATTACTTGTTAGCTGAGGAATACTTTCACGAGAGGCATACAATGACATTGTTGCCGAACACCCAAACTATATACCATTAAAGAGAATAACGGAAAGGGAGAAGTTTGGAAGTGGAGATATTTTGTTGGGAAAAAGGATAACAAAGAGGCAAGATTACTACCACCACTTTAGCTAATAAAAAGATTGATGAAATATTTAAAATGACCAGAGATATTAGAAAAAGAGGAGAGTTAATAAAAGAATATGTAATGAGTGATGGGGCTGCGGACAAGATTATTGCGCTAATTGACAGCGGGATAGATGAAAAGATGATAATTGATATTTATATAAAGAATAGGGCTGTAACGAGTAAAACTATTAAGGGTCAAAAGGTTAGTGCAAAATCACAGTTTGAGCAGTATGTTTATTCCAATTATAAAGATATGCTGGAAGATGCTAAGGCGGCGGTGCTTGATAGTTTTGGGTAAAAGTGTGTGATGCTTGAGTGTGAAATATCAATTAGAATTATAGTTGAAAGGATAAAGCGATATCGTAATAAAGCCACCCACAACACAGAAAAAAGCGCCTATTACCTCAATTGGTAGTAGGCGCTTTTGCTCATCTTGCAAACACACAGCCGAACAGCCCATCAACAAAAACAAAGTAATGTTCGGTGTTCATATTTGCAATTACATGTTAATGGCGAACAAAAAGATGGCACTCTTTTTATTTATTTTGTTTTGATTGCGAGATCATCATTTTCTACATCCACTTCAAGATGGGTGTTTGGAGCAAGATCCTGCGCAATAATCATGCGTGCGAGCATTGTCTCCACCTTATGCTGTAGGAACCGCTTGAGCGGACGAGCACCATAAGTTGGATCATATCCGTTCTCAATAATGTATGCCTTTGCCGCATCGGTTATGCTCAGTGTGAGTTGTTTATCGGACAGACGTTTTTGCAAATCTACTATCAGCAGATCAACAATACGGGCAATCTCGGTTCTTGAAAGCGGCTTGTAGAAGACGATCTCATCCAGACGGTTGAGGAATTCAGGGCGGAACTGCGTCTTCAAAAGTCCTTCAACATTCTCCTTTGCTTCCTCTGTGATATGTCCATTTTCATCTATGCCTTCAAGAATATACGGCGAGCCTAGGTTGGACGTGAGGATTATAATGGTATTTTTAAAGTC
>CAZMCJ010000088.1:0-4971 GCA_964564795.1 uncultured Eubacteriales bacterium
GCTCAGCTTGAGGGGGTTACCCGCCAAGGGGTGCGGGAACGCATAAAAAGTGGGGAGAATATATTGCTTGAATTGGAGCAAAAGCTGAATATGGGGGAGCGCTTTAGGGCAATATCGGCTGATGTGGATAAAATAATTCAAAAAACGGATGACCAAACAATAAAAGAGATGCTAGAGCATTTAAAAGATAAACTTTAAACGAGCAAGGGGTGAAAAAAGTTGGCATTTGAAAGCCTTTCGGATAAATTAAGTAGTGTTTTTAAAAAACTTAGCAACCGTGGCAAGCTAACAGAGGCGGACATAAAGGTTGCAATGCGCGAGATTAAAATGGCACTTTTGGAAGCCGATGTTAACTTTAAAATTGTTAAAGATTTTATTGATACGGTAAGCCAAAAAGCAGTTGGCGAGGAGGTTCTAAAGAGCCTTACCCCAGCCCAGCAGGTTATCAAAATCGTTAACGAGGAACTAACCCTATTAATGGGTGGTGAGGTTTCCAAGCTTAAAATATTAAACCGCCCACCAACAATTATTATGCTTGTTGGATTGCAAGGAGCGGGTAAAACCACACACTGCGCAAAGATTGCGGGAATATATAAAAAGCAAGGCAGACGACCGCTACTCGTTGCGGGTGACGTTTACAGGCCTGCGGCAATTAAGCAGTTGCAAGTTTTGGGTGGCCAGCTGGATATCCCGGTTTTTGAGATGGGTGACAGGGTATCACCCGTTGAAATTGCTAAAATGGCTGTTGAGCATGCAAACAAATACCGAAATGATATTGTTTTTATAGATACTGCCGGTCGCCTTCACATTGACGATACGTTGATGGAAGAGCTTAGGCAAATTAAAGAAACAGTTGCCCCAACCGAGATTTTATTAACCGTTGACGCAATGACGGGGCAAGATGCTGTGAGTGTTGCAAAAACCTTTAACGAAATGCTCGACATCACAGGGGTAATACTTACAAAGCTAGATGGTGACGCACGTGGCGGCGCCGCACTTTCCGTAAGGAAGGTAACTGGAAAGCCAATCAAGTTCATCGGTGTTGGCGAAAAGCTTAGCGATATTGAGGCGTTCTACCCTGACCGTATGGCAAGCAGAATTTTAGGTATGGGGGACGTTTTAACCCTTATCGAAAAGGCACAGCTAAACGTTGATGAAGCAAAAGCAAAGGAAATGGAAGAAAAATTCCGCAAAAACTCCTTTGATTTTAACGACTTCTTGGATCAGATGGAGCAGATGAAGCAAATGGGATCCATTCAGGACATCATGGGTATGATACCTGGGATTGATAAAAAGGCGATTGCAAACGCAAACATAGACGAGCGCCAGTTCGCCAAAATTGCTGGGATAATCCACTCCATGACTAAGCAAGAACGCTCCAACCCTGATATGATTACAGCAAACCGCAAGGTGCGCATTGCAAAGGGCAGCGGCAACGATGTTGCAGCAGTAAACCGCCTGCTTAAGCAATTTGCAGATATGCAAAAGATGTTTAAAAAAATGAGCGGTATGCAAAAAGCAATGATGAAAAAGGGCAAGAAAAAGGGCTCTAAGGTGCCAAGGGCACTATTTAAGTAAGCAAAATACTATAATTTTATATATTTGAGTTACATTTTAAGGAGGTGAAAAAAATGGCAGTAAAAATTAGACTAAGAAGAATGGGTGCTAAGAAAACACCTTTTTACAGAGTAGTGGTTGCTGATTCTCGTTACCCAAGAGATGGAAGATTTATTGAGGAAATTGGCACATACAATCCTCTACTAAACCCTGTTGAGATCAAAATCGACGGCGAGGCAGCTAAAAAGTGGATTGCAAACGGCGCACAACCAACTGATACTGTAAAAGCATTGCTAAAGAAAAGCGGAATACTTTAAGCAGCAATATGGGAGAGGGGGTAATCCCCTCCAAAACCCATACAACAACATCCTTTGAAAGGAATGAGTTAAATGACTGAACTTATAATGACACTTGCAAAGGCTCTTGTTAATGACCCCGACTCCGTAACTGTTACAGTTAGGGAAGAGGAAGATGCAACTGTGTATATGGTTGATGTGGCACAGGAGGACAAGGGAAAAATAATTGGAAAACAAGGCAAAATTGCCAGTGCGATAAGGGGCGTTGTTAAAGGCGCTTCTGCAAATTCACCCAAAAAAATTGTTGTTAAAATAGTATAATTTTCGGGCGCCCTTTTGGGCGTCCGTTTTTAAAAGGAGCGGATTTTGTTATGATGGAGAAAATATATTTAGAGATGGGCAAAATCACCAACACACATGGTGTTAGGGGTGAGATTAGGGCGCAAAGCTGGGGAGATTTTAGCGACGACCTAGTGGATTTTGACTATTTTTATGTTGGAAGTGAAAAAAAGAAACTAGAGGTTGAATATTCAAAGCCCCACAAGGAGCTTGTTATTATAAAATTTGTGGGTGTTGATACCTGCGAAAAGGGGGAGGCACTTAAAAACGCAACCCTTTATATGGCAAAGGATGAAATTGAGGAGTTGGACGACGGAAACTACTACATTGTGGATATCATTGGCATAACCGCATTTTTGGAGGACGGCACAACCCTTGGAATAGTGAAAGACATAATAAAAACGGGAGCAAACGATGTTTTTGTTATAGAGTGCGAGGGTAAAAAAGAGGTGCTTATCCCATTTATTGAAAGCTGTGTTAAAGAGGTTGACATAAAAAATAAAAAATGCGTAATAACACCGCTGGAGGGGCTATTAGAATGAGGTTTGACATAATAACGCTGTTCCCTGCATTGGTTGAGGGTATTTTGGGGGAGAGCATTATCGGAAGAGCCCTTAAAAAGGACATTTTTACCCTTAAGTGCCACAATATACGTGACTACACACACGACAACTACAAAAGGGTGGACGACGCACCATATGGCGGTGGCGGTGGAATGGTTATGCTTGCAAAGCCAATCTACGAGTGCTACGAGAGCATTTGTGACGATATTGGGGACAAGCCCCACGTTATTTATATGACCCCACAGGGCAGAGTTTTTAACCAAAACGTTGCTAAGGAGCTGCTTGAGCATAAAAACATAACAATTTTGTGCGGGCATTACGAAGGGGTGGACCAACGTGTGCTTGATTTGATTGTTGACGAGGAAATTTCCATTGGGGATTTTGTGGTAACAGGTGGAGAGGTGCCTGCCGCCCTTGTTGTTGACGCTGTTGCACGTATGTTAGAGGGTGTTTTGAAGGAGGAGAGCGGCTACCAAAACGAAAGCCACTTTAATGGGCTTTTGGAGCACCCCCATTACACCCGCCCCGAGGAATTTATGGGTATGCGTGTGCCGGAGGTTTTGCTTTCAGGACACCACAAGAATATTGAGGCGTGGAAGATGGAAAAATCAATAGAAAAAACTAAAAAGGTAAGGCCGGACTTGCTTAAATAAGGGTGTGCTGTTATGTTTTTAAAACGTAATGGCTCACCTTAATGCCGTGCAATTATTTACAAACAATACTGATAGTGGTATAATAAAATATCTAGAAATATTTAGGAAAGAAGGTGGCAAAATGAAAAAGGACAAGTCGGTTGCTACATATATTTTTATTGTTGTGGCAATCCTTTTAACAAAGGGTTTAGGGCTTGTGCGTGATATGCTACTTGCCAATTTCTATGGGGTTAGTGCTGCCTCCGCTGCTTTTAGTGCTGCCTCAAAAGTGCCACTTCTGCTTTTTGATATTACCCTTGGCACCGCTGTTGCAAGTGCATTTATACCTGTTTTTAACAAATACTTGGGTGAGGGTGAAAAGGAGCGTGGCAACACCTTCGCAAATACATTTATGTTTATTTGCGGCGCATTTGCCCTTGTTATTTCGCTGTTAATGCTAATTTTCCCACAAGTTTTCATAAAAATGATTGCGGGGGGATTTACGGGGGAAACTCTTTTAATAAGCCAAAATTTGCTTCGCATTTTCTCTCCAATTGTTTTGATTGCGGTTTTGTCCTACACCTTTGTGGGCATTTTGCAGTCCCTTGGGGAGTTCAAAGTACCAGCTATTATGAGCGGAATTTCCAACATCATCATCGTTTTATACTTTGTTACCATCAATAAAAGCTTTGGGATTTACGGGCTTGGCGTGGCGCTGCTGCTTGGGTGGATGTGCCAAATGCTTATCCTATTGCCCCCACTTTTAAAAAGGGGGTTTACCTTTACACTTAATTTTGATTTTAAGGATAGCGGAATTAAGGAGGTTATGGTCCTTGCGATACCCGTCCTTATTTCGTCGTGGGCGATGCCCATCAACACAATAATTTCAACCAACATATCATCAACAATTGATGGTGGGGTTGGTGTGCCCATAATAAATTTTGCCTATCAGCTTTATTTTATGGTGGCTGGGGTGTTTTCCTTTGCACTAACCAACATCTTCTTCCCAAAAATGAGCAGGAACCACGCAAGCGGAAAAATTGGGGAGAATTTTTCCCTCCTTTGCCGATTACTTACAACAATTACCATTGTGGTTGCCCCCGTGATGGCATTTTTTTTGCTTTTCGCAAAGGATATCGTAACATTTGTGTACGAGCGTGGAATGTTTACAAGTGCGGATAGTGCGGCGACGGCAACCGTTTTGCTTTGCTATTCAATCGGAATGATTTCCCTCTCATGGCAGGAGGTTTTAAATAAATACTTCTACTCCTCCCACAACAGCAAAACTCCTATGTTAGTTTCCATTGGCGGAATTGGGATAAACATTGTGTTTAGCATTATCTTAGCAAGGCGATTTGGCGTTTGGGGAATTGCCCTTGCATCCACCATTTCTGTTACCTTTATTGCGGTGTTATTATTCATTATGGCAGCAAGAAAAGAGGCACAGATGCAGGAGATGGCCAAGGGAAAGCCGGTCCCCAAGGTGAAGCGGGACAAGACCGTCACCAAGGGGATCATCGTGCGTATCATCGACGGGATCAAGAAGCTTTAAGGAGTAGCCTAGTTGCGTTCGTTCAAGATCGT
>CAZMCJ010000089.1:0-2777 GCA_964564795.1 uncultured Eubacteriales bacterium
AATCGCTCTCTATAATATCTTTTAGAACATTACCTGCACCTATTGACGGTAGTTGATCGCTATCTCCCACCAAAATTATTTTTGAACCAACCTTTATAGCGCTAAGGAGTGCATCCATAAGAGGGACATCAATCATTGAGCATTCGTCCACTATAACACAATCCACCTTTAGCGGGTTCTGGTCGTTATGGACAAACTGTGGTATCTTCGCAGAAAAATCAAGCTTTAACAGTCGGTGGATTGTCTTGCTCTCCACCCCTGTCAGTTCCGTCATTCGCTTTGCCGCTCTGCCCGTTGGGGCACATAGTACAAATTTTTTGCCCTCATTTTTCAAAAGCTCAATTATACCCTTTATAACAGTTGTTTTACCCGTTCCAGGTCCGCCTGTTAGCACAAAAACACCACGTTTTAACGATTGTTTTATCGCACGCCTTTGGTTTTGTTCATACTCTATACACAGGCTTTTTTCTATCCTATCAATTTCCCTGTCATCACTTCTAATTGGTGATGAAAATTTATCCATCAGTGCAAGCTTGTTTGCAACATTTAACTCTTGGGTAAACATTTGTGGCAAATACATACGTTCTATTCCGCCTGTTGCGTAGCAAATAAGTTCACCTTCCACCATCAATTCCTCTATTGTGTTCTCCACAAACGCCCTGTCTTCCTGCAAAAGGCGGATTGCAACGTCTGTTAAAATATCTCTCGGAAGATAGGTGTGTCCGTTTCTATAGTTATGGCGAATTATATGTTTTATTCCCGCACTGCTCCTAAAATCGGAGCGGTTTTCAACAACAAAATCATTTGCTATAACATCTGCACGCTCAAATGATATGTCCATTGGATCGCTGCAGATAACATATGGGTTTTCTTTAATGCGTGCTATCGTTTCGCCACGATAAATGTTGTAAATTGCAAGTGCTTCCAGCGGTGTTATGTCGTAGCCTATTAAAAACTCAATAATAGAGGATAAAATGGTGTGCTCCAAAAATGCAATGTGGATATCCTCTGCTTTTTTTAAGTTTATCCCTGTTATCTCTGAAAGCTTTTTATAGTCATACTCTATAACATCAAAGGTATCTGCACCAAAGCGGGAGACAATCTTCGCCGCTGTTTTTTGCCCAACCCCTTTAATGCCACCACTGCTAAGGAACTTGACCATAGAGGCAACTGTTGTAGGAAGTGATCGTTCATAATACTCCACCTTAAACTGCTCGCCAAAGGTTTTGTGCACCACAAATTCGCCACCCGCCGTCACCTGCTCACCGACTGATAAAAATGGCATTGTCCCAACAAAAACCACGTTTTCGTCGTCCACCTCCACATTGCAAATTGTGTAGCCATTTTCCTCGTTGGTATATTTAATTTCGTTAACAATTCCTTCTAGTTCAATCAATTCCTGTTTTTCCATAGCGTTCCTCTCAGACTAACATTTATATTACACCAATTGTAACATAATAGCCCTTTTAAATCTATATTTCTTCAAACATTTTTATAATTTCGCCCTTTTTGCAAAGGAATATGTTGTCGTAATCCTCCGAGAGTGATGCAGCAATCTCGTAATTTTCTCCCTCCAAATCCTTATCAATAATAAAAATCTCCCCCTTGCCCCGTTTTGTTTCAATGCCATCTAGCTTTCTATCAATCGCCCTGATTATGTACTCCAGCCTTCCTTCTTCATTCTTGACTTTAACAAAAATCATAAGCTCCTCAATCTCACTCTTGCCTTGAATGAAAATCATATCCCCTACTTTGTTTATAATTTCCACAAAACCTACAATTGCAAAAAGCCAGATGAAAGCCTCACCAATAATATAAGAATTCATACAAAAAACCTCCCTTTATCTTATATTATGTAAAGGGAGGTTTTTTTGACCATATCTATTATTAAATTTTAAATTTTTCTACTAAATCTAACTTTTCCCATGGAGCATCTAAATCCTCTCTGCCCATATGCCCATAAGCCGCAAGCCCTTTGTAGATTGGTCTTCTTAGGTCAAAATATTTTATGATTGCTGTTGGTCTAAGATCCACATTATCAGTAATTAATTTTTCGATAACGCTTTCCTCCACCTTGTTTGTGCCAAATGTATCAACCCTTACAGAAACAGGGTGAGCAACACCGATTGCGTATGCAATTTGAACCTCACACTTGTTTGCAAGGCCAGCCCCAACCACGTTTTTAGCAATATGACGTGCAGCGTACGCCGCACTTCTATCCACCTTTGTTGGATCCTTGCCACTAAATGCACCACCGCCGTGACGGGAATATCCTCCGTAAGTATCAACAATAATTTTTCTTCCTGTAAGTCCGCTATCCCCTTGTGGTCCACCAACAACAAAACGTCCTGTTGGGTTTATAAAAATCTTTGTTTTTTCGTCCATAAGCTCTTTTGGCACAATCGCATCAATAACAAGAGCTTTCAAATCTTTTCTAATTTGCTCTAGTGTCACATCTTCACTGTGTTGGGTGGAAATTACTATTGTATCAACTCTAACTATTTTTTCGTCATCATACTCAATGGTTACTTGAGTTTTTCCATCCGGTCTAAGGTAATTTAACTCTCCATTTTTGCGAACATCGGTAAGCCTTTTTGCAAGCTTGTGTGCAAGGGAGATTGGAAGGGGCATAAGCTCCTTTGTTTCATCGCACGCATATCCAAACATCAGCCCTTGGTCTCCGGCACCTGTGCCTGATTCGTCAGCACTGCCTTGCTTGTCCTCTAGCGCCTTATCAACTCCCAAAGCAATATCAGCGGATTGCTCATCTATAGCAG
>CAZMCJ010000089.1:2787-4952 GCA_964564795.1 uncultured Eubacteriales bacterium
TTATAACGCCGCAAGTATCACAGTCAAATCCATATTTTGCTCTGTCGTAGCCAATGTCTTTGATTGTTTTTCTAACAACCTTTGGAATATCTACATAGCAGTTAGTTGTAATTTCGCCCATTACAAGCACAAGTCCTGTTGTGATTGCACATTCGCACGCAACACGTGCATTTGGGTCAAGCGCAAAAATAGCGTCTAAAACGCTGTCAGAAATTTGGTCGCAAATTTTATCTGGATGACCTTCAGTAACAGATTCTGATGTAAAAAATTTTCTTCCCATTAATTTTCCCTCCATTTTTTGTTGTAAAATAGTAAAAAGCCTTTCATTGCATAAAAGAATGAAAGGCTACATTTATAAGCGTATCCCTCATCTCTCAAAACACTTGCAGGAGTTGGCACCTTACATATTGCAGGTTGCCGGGTTTCATAGGGCCTTTCCCTCCACCACTCTTGATAAGGATTATTTTAAATTGTGATATTATTCTACAATATTTTCAAAGTTTTTTCAACTCTCATTTTGCACAAATAATAATTATTCTTAACTTTTTGTTTTGTCCTTATTGTATATTTGTTGCAATGTTTTAACAATTGGTATGATCGGAACGGTTGTAATAATAACCTTTACTATATTCATGGGTATACTGCTGTAAACTGCACCCATAACAATTGTCATATTAACAGGAGAACCCATAAGTTTAAAATACGGTGGGAATAGCAAGTAGTTTGCTGCCATACCAATCACAACGCACACAGCCGATGTTGCAACTACTGCAACAAGTTTGCCCCACTTTTTTGTTTCAAATGCTTTGTGAGTGTAATAGAATGTTAGTATTAGTGCCGAGCCAATTGTAAAGTCTATTAGCTCCCCAATTCCAAAGGTAGATGTTCTAAACAAGTGAAGCAGTGCTTTTACAAACTCAATTATTACACCGGCAAGAGGCCCCAAAATCATACCACCAGCAAGTGCCGGAACGTCAGAGAAGTTAACCTTTAAATGCCCCATTCCAATTGGAATTTCTAAGAGATAGTAAAGGGCTGTTGCGATTGCGCTGAGCATTCCCACTAGGACGATGTACCTTGTTTTTTTGTTCATGATTTCTTTCCTTTCTTGTTAAAAAGGGGCAAAAAAGCTCTGAGGTTTTACCTCAGAGCTTTAAAATAGACTATAAACGTGTATAAATAGGCTATTATCTTCTTTCATCCAGACTTTACTGTCGGCTTTGGAATTATGCTTGCGCACTCACCAAATCTGCAATTTCTTGCTCGTGGGCTATACCACCGGTAGGGAATTACACCCTGCCCCGAAGATTAATTTTTATAATTGTAACACTAAATTTTAGTTTTGTCAACTGTAAATCTATTCCACCGGTACAAATGGATTTGTTGGAAAAATTGGTATTTCCGGTGGGTGATTTGGATTTCCTCCATTGGTTGGGTCATCTGGGTTAGATGGAATTTCTGGATCTATTACATCCCACCCTGGTGGCAGTGGCGGAACCCAGCCTTCAGTATGAATTGGACAGGTTTCCATCTCCGGAATTTTGCCATCCACCAGTTCCCCGGTTTTCATTTCTCTTAACTCAATTGGGCAATATTCCGTTGCTAACAAACCGCTTTCTTTACAAATATCAACAGAGTAGTGAACATCACACTCAACAGAAGGCAGGTTATCTTTTTTGAAATATCCCGTTGCTATTGATGGGCAAAGCGGACCTACCATCATACCGCTAACACCACACATCTTGCCCGTTACTAGTGTTGATGGTTGCTCTGGGAAGCCTGCTTTTGGCAAGTTCTTATGCACCTCGTCCATAATAGCCTTCCACGCCTTAAGTGCAGGGTTTCCGCTTACCCCCCTAACCTCCTTTGGCATATCATAGCCATACCAAACAGCACCAACATAATAAGGGGTGTAACCAACAAACCATCTGTCCTTATCGTCATCTGTTGTTCCTGTTTTACCCGCTGTTGGCATACTGTTTTTAAGCCTTGCGGGAGATCCTGTACCACTTGCTACAGCATTAAGCAAAAGTTTATTCATTAGAAACGATGTTTCCTCGCTCATTGCAACCTTACCATTACCTGTGTTTTCCAAAATAATGTTGCCTGCCGAGTCCTCAACCTTTGTGTAGGTGTGTGGTTCGTAGTAAACACCCTTATTTATA
>CAZMCJ010000090.1:0-4923 GCA_964564795.1 uncultured Eubacteriales bacterium
ATATCCCTTGGGGAAAAATCGTAGTGATAATCAAGCCCAATCTCCCCAATTGCCACAATTTTCTTATTCTGTGCAAGCTCCGCTAATTCTGCCAAATCAGACTCTTTTGCACTCTTTGCATCGTGTGGGTGAATTCCCACAGAACCATACATAAAGGGGTATCTTTCACACATTTTGACCGTCTGACGGGATGATTTCATATCACACCCTGCATTCAAAACATATTTTATATTGTTTTCGGGAAGAGAGGCTAAAAGTTCATCTCTATCCGTGTCAAACTGCTTATTATCATAGTGTGCATGGGTATCAAACAGCATCTTTTTCTCCTATCTAACCTTTGCCCCAGTATTCATATCGCCGTCCACAAAGATAACCCTAACATCATCCTTTGTGTTGTCTGCCGCCAAAATCATTCCGTTGCTTTCAAGCCCTCTTAGCTTTACAGGCTTTAAGTTTGCAACAACAATAATTTTTTTGCCAACTAAATCCTCGCATTTATACCACTTGGCAATGCCGGAAACCACTTGCCTAACTTCGCCGTCAATCTCCACTTGCAAACAAAGTAGTTTATCTGCTTTTTCAACCTTTTCGCACGCAACAATCTTGCCAACACGCAAATCAACCTTTGCAAAATCGTCTATTGCAATTTCCGCAATTCCCTCAACCTTTTTCTTTTCTTCCTTTTTTGGCTTCATTGCTTCAATTTCTTCAAGCTTTTTTGGAATATCAATTCTGTCGAACAAAATTTGTGCATCCCCAACCCTGTGTCCAACCTTAGTACCATCAAATGAGCCTAAACTCTCAATGCCTTCATTTTTAACGTTTAGTTGTTCAAATATTTTTGCTGCTGTTTCAGGCAGATATGGCTCTAGCATAATGGCGCTAAAGCGAATACTCTCAAGCAAGTTATAAAGAACAGTTGCAAGGCGATTCTTTTTGCTCTCGTCCTTCGCAAGCACCCATGGCATTGTTTCATCAATGTATTTGTTACTACGCCTAAGAAGCGTAAAAATCTCGTCTATTGCGTCTGCCACCTTAAGGTCAGACATTTTCTTCTCCACAAGGGCTGGCATTTTAAGTGCGATTGAAATAAGCTCGTCATCAATTGCTTCCTTTGCGTTTGGTGCCAAAACCTCGCCATCGAAGTACTTTTTGCTCATCGCAATTGTTCTGTTAACAAGGTTGCCCAAAATATTTGCAAGGTCGGAATTTATTCTCTCCATCAGAAGCTCGTAAGTTATAACACCGTCTTGCGCAAATGGAATTTCGTGCAACACAAAATAGCGCACAGCATCAACGCCAAAAAGAGCAACCAAATCGTCCGCATAGATAACGTTGCCGACAGATTTGCTCATCTTGCCGTCCCCAACCATAAGCCACGGGTGACCAAAAACTTGCTTTGGAAGCTCCTCCCCTAATGCCATAAGAAGGATTGGCCAGTAGATTGTGTGGAAACGTAAAATATCTTTTCCAATCAAGTGAACGTCGCAAGGCCAGTATTTTTTGTACTTTTCACTACTTTCGCCATCCGGGTTGTAGCCCAGAAACGTGATGTAGTTTGAAAGGGCATCAATCCAAACATAAACCACGTGTCCCTCATCAATAGTTACAGGAACACCCCATTTAAAGGTGGATCTGGAAACACAAAGGTCTTGCAACCCTGGCTTGATAAAGTTGTTAACCATTTCATTTCGCCTTGATTGCGGCTCAATAAATGATGGATTTTGCTCAATATGTTTTGTTAGCTTGTCCGCATACTTGCTCATTTTAAAGAAGTAAGCTTCCTCCTTAGCAGGGGAAACATCACGTCCGCAATCGGGGCATTTGCCATTTTCAAGTTGGTTTTCGGTAAAGAAGCTTTCGCACGGTGTGCAATACATTCCCTCGTATGAACCCTTATAAATATCCCCCTGCTCGTAAAGCCTTTTAAATATTCTTTGCACAATTTCCTTATGCTTTGGGTCTGTTGTTCTAATAAACTCATCGTAGGTTGTGTTCATTAAGTCCCAAATCCTCTTTATTTCAGCCGCAACGCCATCCACAAACTCCTGCGGAGTTTTTCCCGCTGCGCTTGCTTTTTCTTCTATCTTTTGTCCATGCTCATCTGTTCCTGTTTGGAAGTAAACATCGTACCCCATCATTCTTTTATAGCGTGCTATGCTGTCAGCCAGCACAATCTCATAGGTGTTACCGATGTGCGGCTTGCCCGAAGTATAAGCAATTGCGGTTGAAATGTAATATTTTTGCTTTTCCATTTTAAAGTTCCTCCGTTTTCTCTATATGTTTGAATAATTTTTGTTGTATGTATCCCTAAAATACTCTAGATAAAGAGCTTGCGCACATTCTTTATATGGCAATATATATAAGAGTATCAGTCCAAAAGTTAGAGGGATTAACAGATAATAGCCCCAAAGGCTGATGTAGAAAATTATCATATCAAGGGTTTTCCCTTGCATAATCCTTCTGCTTTTGTCCAGTGCTGTAGAAAACTCACACAAGTGGTCATCAATCATAAGATTTATTGCACAGTAATACCTAATCAAAAATATTTGAGCAAGCAAAATTACAAAAACAACACATGCGCACGCTAGTACAAATAATAGCACAATTGTAAAAAAATGCTCATTCAAAATTATATCTATAATCCTTGTTGGGAAAAGGTGCATATTGTTTAATATAAAGGGTATTCCAGGGCGCATCATAAAAATATTCAGCGCAAAACCAATAATTATCCCACTAAAGAATATTATAAATCCAAAAATAATTGTTAAAACATATTGCAAAATCTGAAAAAAACCAATGGTTATAATTGCTGTCATTAACCTTGATTTTGTGTAATACCTAAACAAATCCCAAATTTCAACCTTGCGGTAGCGAACAGTCTGCAAGCACCACCACTTAATTCCCATATAAAGGGGGGCAGTTATAACTATCCCTAGCACAAATGTTATTATACTAAGTGGAAAGATGGTAGAGTTACCTATTATCTGTGGCGCAACTACAAGTGCCACAACATAATAAATGATAAAAACAAAAATAGTCTGCCAAAAGTTAACTTTCATTGCTTTTTTGGCATCTCTCTTAACAATCCTTCTTATTTCCCACCTTTGATACATAAAAAAGCTCCTTTCCATCACAGTAAAAAGTTAAGGGGGCAATTATTACACGCCCCCTAATTATTATAATCCCCAAGGTAAACCGTTTGGCTGTGTCGGTGGCAGTGGCTTTTCCTCAGGTTCCGTTGGCTTTGTTGGCTCTGTTGGGTTGGTCGGCTCTGTTGGCTCTGTTGGATTTGTTGGCTCTGTCGGCTCTGTTGGGTTGGTCGGCTCTGTTGGTACCGTTGGCTGAACCGGATCCTCAACTTCCGCCGGCTTGGTGCCTAGCGTTATTATTGCATTGCATGGTCTGTAAACACTAGTGTGTATTTTTCCATTCTTAACTACTTCACCATTAACAGTTACCTTCTTAAAGGTATCAACAGTTACCCCTGTGATTCCTTTTTGCTTAACAACTCTTTTGCCAGCTTCAAGCTTTGGATCTTCCTCTATTGTTTCTCCAAAGGGTGTTTTAGCATATGCTTTTGTTGTTATCTCAACCTTTTTATCAATTGCTTTCTTGCCCAAAATTTTTATTGTAACAGTGTTTCCTTTGCGCCCTGCTACCAGCTTTATTGGGTTTTTCTCACTATTTTTAAATCTAAAATCTATTGCTCCAAATGCAACCGTCGCATCCATTCCTGACTTTGCATAGGAAACCGTATATTTGTGGTTTTTCCTTTCCACAACATCTAAATCGGCATATAGTACCGCTCCATAAAGTGTTGATGAAACCTGACAAATGCCTCCACCAAGCCCCTCCTCTTGCCCGTTTGCACTATAAATAATAGCTTCTTTAAATCCCGCTTTAACCGTTCTTTCCCCCACCACTTGATTGAAGGAAAAAACATCACCCGGATTCATAATCATACCATTTATTTTATTCGCCGCTAGCGTCACATTTGTTGTTCTTCCAACAATTCCAGAGTTAAGCTCTGTTGTCAATTCCCCCAAAACATCATCAAACATTGTTCCTTGTAATGCAGTTGCAGTAACCTTAGGCTCAATTAAAGTAACGCTAAACTCATAAACTCCATCTTTTTGCCCAAGAATAATACCCCTGTTAAAGTCAACTTCGTTTATTTCTATACCAACTTCTTCTCTTGTTATCTCAAATGTACCATTTGGGTTTGTCACAAGAAGTGCATCGGTTGGCTGCCTTTCAATCATAGGCTTTAAGAATTGGTAGCTGAGATTTGGTTCCTGAGCAGCCCCAATCTCCACAAAAACTTCCGTGGAAATTCCACCTTGAATAGCAGAGTTTACATCATTCAAAAGTTTTTCTTTATTAACTTCAATCATACCCTTATCTATTCCGCTAACAAAAATCTTGCTTTCCTCTGGTAAAACTTCAATTTCAATTTTGTCGTTTTTAATGTCTGCTCTTGCAATTATATCATCAATCTTTTGCGCTATCCTTGCTTCATCAAAATCAACCCTATTAGGAATTATTACGTCACTTGCCTTATTTTGCTTTTCACTAACTGCACTTAGTGCCTTTTGCACCATCTCTTCTTTCTTGTATGTAGCACCATAGTCGGAAAATTTCAGTTCTTCAGTTATTTCACCATTTTTTATAGTAATTATCTGATTTGCAAGATTTGCATTTTGGTCATCAATAATTTGTCCAATTTCAGCTTCTGTCATTCCTTTAACATTAGTTTCAAAAACTATAACCTTTCCATTTGCCTTGCACGCGCTGAGTACCACTAAAAAAACGGCTGTTATGGCAGCCAATGTAATTAATTTGCCAGTAAGTATTTTTTTC
The DNA here is from genome assembly GCA_964564795.1 of uncultured Eubacteriales bacterium. Taxonomy (GTDB): domain Bacteria; phylum Bacillota; class Clostridia; order Oscillospirales; family RGIG577; genus CAZMCJ01. Next base: position 4,864 of record CAZMCJ010000090.1, read on the forward strand.
AAAGTATTTTCTCCTTAATTTCAATCTATAAGAATATTATACCTAATTTTTCTGTCAATT
>CAZMCJ010000091.1:0-4881 GCA_964564795.1 uncultured Eubacteriales bacterium
GTCAGGGTTTATAATGAAATGGGTGACTTTTTGATTTTGGGCAAGAAATCAAAAGAGGAGGACACACTAACCCTTGTAAAAAGTTTTTGGTAGGTGAGAAATTTGAAGTTTTTTAGGAATAATAAAAAGGTGCTGGGTGAAGAGGACAAGCCAACGGCGGTGGCACTAGGCTACTTTGACGGTGTGCATCTAGGTCATCAAAAAATAATTAATACAGCGGTTGAAGTTGCAAAAAAAAATGGATATAAAAGTGTTGTGCATACATTTTATAAATCTCCAAAGGTATTTATGGGAAAGGTTGCAGATAATTATTTGATAACCCCAATCGAAGAAAAAATGATGATTTTGGAAGAAATGAATGTTGACATAGTTATGGCGGATGATTTTGATGAGAAATATGCAAACATAAACCCTGAAACCTTTGTAAAGGATGTTTTGAAAAAGCGATTAGGTGCAAAAATTGTGGTGGCAGGCTACCACTACCGTTTTGGCAAAAAAGCAAGTGCAGATGCAAACGATTTGAAACTTCTTTGTGCCAATTGCGGAATTGAATGTATAATTATACCATCTATTACACTGAATGGGGAGGAAATATCCTCAACAAAAATACGTGAATACTTTGCAATGGGTAAAATCCTAATGGTAAATAAGCTACTGGGGTACGAATACTTTGTGGTGGCGGAGGTTGTAAAAGGCAAGCAGCTTGGCAGAACAATCGGCTTCCCGACCATAAACCAGCGAATTAAGAAAAACTCACTCCCCCTTAAAAAGGGAGTTTATATAACCAGAGTTTATATTGATGACAATAAATATTTGGGACTTACAAATGTTGGTAATAGACCATCAGTAGAAGATGGGGCGCAAAAAAATATGGAAACATACATTTTTAATATTAACAGAGATTTATATGGCAAAAAGATTAAGGTTGAGTTCCTAAAACGCCTTAGGGAGGAGATTAAGTTCGACTCCGTAGAAAAGCTGAAAGAGCAGATAGAGCTTGACCGAGAGGCGGCACTGGAGTTTGAAAAAAATGCAAGATAAAAGTATATTATACTTTACTTTTAATAGTGCCTGTGATATAATATTTGTTAGCTATGAATTTAGCTGTTGCCCCACCGTGGTTTAGGGAGATAGAGTGTTTTAACACTTTTTTCACCCACCCTTTACTAGGGAGGAGGCGAAATAATATGGAGGTGAAAGACAATGACAAACGCAACAAAGAATGAGGTTATAGCAAAATACCGTGTGCACGAAACTGACACAGGTTCACCAGAGGTTCAAATCGCTATTCTTTCTACAAGAATTAACGAGCTTACTGAGCATCTAAAGGTGCACAAGAAGGATTTTCACTCTAGACGTGGACTTTTGAAAATGGTTGGACAAAGACGTAGTCTTCTTAACTATCTAACAAAAACTGATATTGAGAGATACAGAGCTATAATTGCAAAACTAAACATTAGAAAGTAGTTTCTAAAGGGAATGGGCGGCTATATGTCGCCCATTTCTAACAATTATTAACAAATAAGGCAGATAGATAGAAATTTTAGCAGTTTAACAAGGTGTTAAGCTTTAACCCTTTGTTTAGGTGCTAAATTTTCAATCTGCCTTAAAAAATAAGGAGGAAGAAAAATGTTCAAAAGTTTTAAAACTACCTTTGCAGGTAGAGATTTCGTGGTGGAAACCGGCAAAATGGCTGGCCTTGCAAACGGCTCTTGCCTAGTAAGATATGGCGATACCAGCGTGCTTTGTAACGCAACAGCAAGTGCAAAACCAAGGGAAGGGATTGACTTTTTCCCGTTAAGCGTTGATTACGAAGAGAAGCTTTATGCGGTTGGTAAAATCCCAGGGTCATTTATGAAAAGAGAGGGCAAGCCTTCAGATAAGGCTATCATCACTTCCAGAATGATTGACCGCCCAATTCGCCCACTTTTCCCAAAGGATTACAGGAACGATGTTGGTCTTGTTTGCTCTGTTATGAGTGTTGATAACGACTGCCTTCCTGAAATTGCAGCGCTAAATGGTGCATCTATTGCACTTTCTATATCTGATATTCCGTTCTATAACCCAATCGCAAGCGTTGTTATTGGCCTTATAGACGGCGAGTTTGTTCTTAACCCAAACAGTGCAGAGCGCGAAAAATCCGATATGTTCCTAACAGTTGCAGGAACTAAGGACAAGATTGTTATGATTGAGGCTGGCGCAAACGAAGTTGCAGAGGAAATCGTTTACGAAGGAATTCTTTACGGACACGAAGAAATTAAGAAAATGTGTGCATTTATTGAGGAAATAAAGAGCGAAATTGGCTTGCCAAAGAGTGAGTACACAGAGTCTGATGTTGACCAAGAGCTTTATAACGATATTAAGGATTTTGCGATTGACAAGGTTAAAGCTGCGCTTGATACTGACGATAAAAAGGTTAGAGATGAGCGTATGAACGTTGTTATGAACGAGATTACAGAGAATTTTGCAGAAAAATATGCCGGACGTGAAAAAGAGTACGGTGAGTGCGTTTACAAGCTTCAAAAATATATTGTTAGAAGATGGATGCTTGATGAAGGTAAACGTGTTGACGGAAGAGGTATTGAAGAAATTAGGCAACTTAGTGCAGAGGTTGGTATTTTGCCACGAGTTCATGGAACGGGACTATTCAGTCGTGGACAAACTCAAGTTTTAACAGTTGCAACTTTGGGCCCAATCGGTGACCGCCAAAGAATTGACGGTATTGACGAGGAAGATTTTAAGAGATATATGCACCACTACAATTTCCCATCTTACTCCGTTGGTGAGACAAGACCATCAAGAGGTCCCGGTAGACGTGAAATTGGACATGGTATTTTGGCGGAGAAGGCGCTTGTTCCTGTTCTTCCAACAGAGGAGGAGTTCCCATATGCAATCCGTTTGGTATCAGAGGTTCTATCATCTAACGGCTCAACTTCTCAAGGATCTATTTGTGGCTCAACTCTTGCACTTATGGATGCGGGTGTTCCAATCAAGGCGCCGGTTGCCGGAATTTCTTGTGGGCTTGTAACAGAGGGTGACAAGTGGATTACTATGGTGGATATTCAAGGGCTAGAGGATTTCTTTGGGGACATGGACTTTAAGGTTGCGGGAACTAAAAAAGGTATCACCGCAATCCAAATGGATATAAAGATTGATGGTTTGACTGCTGAAATAATCAAAAAGGCAATTGACCAGACTAGGGACGCACGTTACTACATTCTTGACGAAGTTATGTCTAAGTGCATTGCACAGCCAAGAAGCGAAGTTAACGAGTATGCACCAAAGATGCTGCAAATTCAAATTGATAAAGATAAGATTAGAGAAGTTATCGGTGCAGGTGGCAAGGTTATCCAAAAGATTGTTGCGGATACAGGTGCTAAGATTGACATTGAAGACGATGGAAGAATTTTTATCTCCGCTGTTAATAAAGCAAGTGCAGAGGCTGCTCTTAAAACAATCGAGGGCATTGTAATGGAGCCGGAGGTTGGACAAATCTACCTAGGTAAGGTTGTTCGCCTTATGCAGTTCGGCGCATTTGTTGAGATTGCTCCTGGTAAGGACGGTCTTGTTCATATCTCCAAGCTTGACGACAGACGAGTTGAAAAGGTGGAGGACGTTGTAACGATTGGTGACGAGATACTTGTTAAGGTAATTGAGATTGACAAGCAAGGAAGAATTAATTTGTCAAGAAAAGATGCAATTGCAGATAAGCAAAAGGAAGAAGCACAAGAAAACGCATAATATTGCTGATGGGACGATATTCCATTGCATATGGGCGCCCAAACGGGCGCCTATTTTTATTGAAAGGAAATGAAAATGATTGAAAAAATTGTTCTAGATAACGGAACACGCCTGCTTATGGAGGAAATACCTTATGTCCGCTCTGCAAAGGTTGGTGTGTGGACATTGGCGGGAAGTGTGAACGAAACATCGGAAAATAGCGGGGTATCCCACTTTTTGGAGCATATTTTGTTCAAAGGCACCACAACCAAAAGTGGAATACAAATTGCACAGGATATGGACGCAATCGGTGGGCAGCTAAACGCATTCACCTCTAAAGAATGCACCTGCTACCACGTTAAAACCCTTGACTACCACTTAGAGGAAGCCTTTTTGACGGTTAGTGATATGATAAATAACCCACTTATCGCAAAAAAGGACATTATAATGGAGCGTGGGGTTATAAAAGAGGAAATAGATATGTATGAGGATAGCCCTGAGGACTTGTGCATTGATGCCTTCCACGAGAAAATTTGGGGGGGGGGAGCCCTTGCGAACAACATTTTGGGTAGCAAAAAAAGTGTTAATGCAATGACGAAAAAAACTCTAAGCGAATATATGGAGAAAAATTACACACCTGAGAACACAGTTATCTCTATAGTTGGAAGTTTTAAAAAAGATGATGTTATAAAGATGGTCCAAAAAAACTTTGGACATAAAAAGCAAGGTGAAGGGCGCACCCAGCCACAAACAAGTGAATATAAAAAGACAATTTACCAAAAAAACAAGAAGATTGAGCAAAATCACTTGGCGCTTGCGTTTAATGGATATGGAATAGACCACCCAAAGATTTATGAGATAAGTGTGCTTTCAAATATTTTGGGCGGGGCAGCAAGCTCAAGATTATTCCAAGAGATTAGGGAAAAACGTGGGCTTGCATACAGTGTTTATGCATTTTCAACATCGTATAAGGAAAATGGGCTGTTCACCGTTTATAGTGCGCTCAACAAAAAATCCCAAAAGGAAACCTTCCAAATTATAAGGGAGGAACTGCAAAAGCTGAAGGAATTTGGAGTTTTGGAGGAGGAATTTGCACGTGGTAAGGAGCAGATTAAGGCGAACCTTATAATGAGCTTTGAGAGCATTTCAACCAGAATGGGC
>CAZMCJ010000092.1:0-4846 GCA_964564795.1 uncultured Eubacteriales bacterium
GTGGTGGGCTGGCAACAAAGCTTAAGTATAAAAAGCCATAAAAAATCCCCTATGCTACCATCTCTAGCATAGGGGATTTTTTATTTTAAGAGGGAATTATGAAAAAAATATGTAAAATGGAATAAATCCATAGTATGCACATTCTAAGGGGTAGGGGGTACCCCTTATTATTTTTGCTTTTAGTTTGGTTGGTGTCTTTATGCTATGTTTTAATTATAACCATAAATTGTGATTAAATTATATAAATAAAAAGAATAATTCTTGAAGTTTTTGTGATTTTTTTGTGAACTTAGTTCCAACTAAAAATACTGTTGACATCAAAACTTCCTAATGTTATAATAGTAGAGCAGTTTAATTGCATACGCCGGAGTGGCGGAACTGGCAGACGCCCAGGACTTAAAATCCTGTGGGTTTAACTACCCGTACCGGTTCGATCCCGGTTTCCGGCACCAAAAGCTCGTTCTTTAGAACGGGCTTTTTTTGTATTATATATAAAGGTGGGTTTAGTATGAAGAAAAAATATTTTTACAACCTTATTTTAATAGTTTTTTTTGTCCTTTTTAATATCTTAAAAGGCAACACTTTAATAATGGAAGGGCTTAAGGTTTATGTTACCCTTCCCCTAATAAATATCCTTAAAACGTTAGCCTCTATTGTTCCATTTTCTCTGTTCCCCTTTGTCCTTATCCTTTTTGCCGCATTTATTCTTTTTATTATTGCAAAAGGTGTTATAAACCGCACTTTTTTTGCCACACTTTCAGACCTTTTAACCGTTGCAACGACTACTTTCTTCCTATATATAATACTGTGGGGTGCAAACTACCACGCTTACTCATTTAGCCAAAAGGCGGAGCTTCCCCTTGCACCCGTTAGCCCATACGAGCTTTTGGAAACAACGGTTTACTACGCAAATCTTTTGAATTCCTCCTATACCCCTGCTCCAGACAAGGGGGAAATCTTCCATCAAAGCAAGGATATTTTTAATGAAATATCAAAAACCTATCCCTTCCTTGAGGGTAAAAATGTTCGGGCAAAGAAGGTTCTCTTTAGCGAGTTTATGAGCTATATGAACATTACGGGGATATTTTTCCCCTTCACAGGTGAGGCAAATGTAAACGCTCATCCGCCCCTACCCCTACTCCCTGTGACCATTGCACACGAGCTTGCCCACCAGCGAGGTATTGCAAAGGAGGAGGAGGCAAATTTTGTTGGCATTATGGCTGCGTCCACCTGTGGCGACGATTTTTATTCTTATTCTGCTTACCTGCTTGCCTTTATTTACCTTGGCAACGCTCTGTATGATACCGACAAGGATGTGTATGGAATGATTTACAACGAACTTGATCCACGCATCACTTCTGACCTTAGGGAAAATGACCTTTACTGGCAAAAATATGATACCCCAGTTGCCACAGCATCAACAAAAATGAACGACCAATTTCTTAAAAGCAACTCCCAAAAACAGGGTGTAAAAAGTTACGATATGGTAACTAATTTATTGGTTTCGCACTATAAAAATCTGATAAAGTAACAACTTTAATTCCTCTCCAACGTGTTAGTTTGGGTGATTTTTCCGTCATATTTCACAATTTATATAGGAGTTATCTAGTATTAAATCAACAAATATTTCAAAAAAACATTTTTCCCCTTGCTATTTTTGTAATAATGCAGTAATATATCAAATAGACGTAATTATTTTGTAACAATTTAAGGTGTCAATCTTAACACTTTAGAAAGGAAAAGGTCTACATTGATATGAACAATTTTTGGGAAAATCAAAAGAATTTTAAAATTAAAAACGTTTTAGAAGCTACATCTAATCATAAAAATTCCATTTGCATTTCACTATGCGCAATTATTATTTTAACCTTTGCCTTTAACTTTATCTTTAACTACTCCTTTGCTGTGATGGCTTATGATGGCGATAAAGTTTTAGCAACCGCTCTTACTGAAAAAGAGCTTGAAAGTGCAATCACTTCCATCCAACAGGAGGTGGAACAAGCAACGGGCGAACCTTATGTTTTGAAAGAAAAACCACAGTATAAAACTGCCATAGTTAAAAACACTCAAATTATGGCGCACGACGAAATCAAAAATCAAATAATTGACAACTCGGGCGACCTAAAAAAGCTTACCCTACTTACGGTGGACGGTCAGGCAGTTGGCGCAACACAGGAGCAAAATAAGCTTATTGGTGTGCTTGATGATATTAAAGGGCAGTACACCGATGAGGAAAAAACAATTTCTGCCGAATTTGATAAAGAAGTTGGCATAAAAACTCAAGCTTGTCCGGCAGATATGGAAAAATCCGCAGAGGAAATTAAAGAAATTTTAGCGGCTCCAACACCGCAGGCACCTGTAATACCAGACGACAAGGTTCAGGTTGCGGCGCTTTACTCCAATAGCGGTGTTCAAACAATTATTGCACCACGCTATATGTCAGGCACAAACGGCTCAGAAAATGCCCCACAAGAAAAGGCTGCCCCACAAGCAACAGTTGCAACCGCACCACTTTTGGGTGTTAAGGTTGTGGAGCTTTTGCAAGAAGAGGTGGAGGTGCCATACGATATTGAAAAAATACAGGACTCCACAATGTATATTGGGGAGGAAAAGGTTATTCAAGAAGGGGTTGTTGGCACACTAAAATTGGGCTATAAAGTTACTAAATTAAATAATGTTGAGCAGGAGCGTTCCCTTGTTTCCCAAATGAGCATTACAAAGCCTGTCAGCAAAATTGTTAAGGTTGGCACAAAGGTTGACCCACGCAAGCCAACCGGCACATTTATCTACCCTGCTGATGGTCGCATAACCTCTCCCTTTGGTTACAGAGGGCGTGGAATGCACACCGGGCTTGATATTGCCGCTTACCATGGTGCCCCAATTAAGGCATCTGACGGCGGAGTTGTTACCTTTACAGGCTGGAAAAGCGGGTACGGATATTCAATTATAATTGACCATGGAAATGGTGTGGAAACCCTTTATGCACACAATTCCTCTATGCTTGTTAGCGTTGGGGATAAGGTTAAGCAAGGGGAGCTTATTGCAAAAATGGGCTCTACCGGAAATTCCACAGGCAACCATTGCCACTTTGAGATTATAATAAACGGCTCTCAAAAAAATCCAATTAACTATCTAAGATAACTTAAAATTTATAGCTGGGGAGTTTTCCCCAGCTACTTTTTTATAACGAATAGGAAAGCCCTGCTTTTGAATTTTTAATTACCCAACTTTCTATCGATGAGTTTCAAAAAAGGCTACCTTAAAAGGCTTCTTAAGAAGTCTTTTTTTATTTTACTACTTGACATTGCAAGGTAGTGGTTGTAATATAGTACCAAAGAAGGTGATACAGTGAATGTACAATTTAAAAAGGGTGTGCTGGAGCTTATAATTTTGCTGTGTGTTTCCAAACGTGATATGTATGGCTATGAACTTGTTTCGGAGGTGTCTAAGGTGGTTGACGTTTCGGAAGGCACAATTTACCCCATTTTAAAGCGCTTGACAAACGAGCACTATTTTGAAACATATTTGCAAGAATCCACCGAGGGCCCCCCACGAAAATACTACCATCTTACACGTCTTGGCAAGGTGTATGCCGAAACACTTAAAAAAGAGTGGTTAGTTTTCCACAGAAGTGTTGAAAATTTTATTAAGGAGATTGATTTAGATGACCAAACTTGAGTTTTTAGAAATTTTGAAAAAAAGGCTATACAGCCTTAACCCGTCTGAGATTGACGATATCTTGACTGAATATTCCCAACATATTGATATTAAAATTAAACAGGGCAAATCAGAAAGTGATGCAATTGCTGATTTTGGCAGTATTGATGACCTGGTTGGGGACATTTTATCAGCATACGATGTTGACCCCGATTTTAAATATAAGAGTGCAAAGAACACCATATCATGGTGCCTTTCACGCTTTGCAGAGTTTATTAACAAGACCGCATCTGCCATTTTGAATTTGCGTGGCAAGGAGGCAACAACCCTTTTTATTAAGTTTATGCTTGTGGTTGGGTGCCTTGCTGTTATGGCTGTGCCTTTCGCCTTTGTAAAAGATGCCCTTTATCGCATTCTTGATATTCTGCCAACCTTTTTAACACGCTTTACAACGAGTGTTTTATTCCTTGCAATTGACCTTGTTTTTTGGGTTTTAGCTTCATATGCTCTATACATTTTTGTGGTGCAAAACGTTTTAAAAAAGGAATTTTCTCCCCGAGATACTCTTGATTTTTCCTTCCCCACTCCCTTCCCAAAGGGGGCAAAGGGGGCAACCTTTGATGAAAATCCACATTCTATAAATCCGCCAAAAGGCAAAAATGTTATGGATTTTTCGTCCAACATTGTTCTTCTTTGCTTGCGGTTTTTAGGGTTTTTCATCCTTATCCCCTTTATATTTTGCACCTTTATGGCAATAGTTGGTTTCGGACTGTGTTTTTCAACAATGTTAAACGGATACCCCTTAATTGGTGCAACCCTAATAATTTTTGGGGTTATGCTATGCGGAATTTCCATTTGTGCGCCACTTGCACAGTTTGTTTTTAAAGGAGGTAATAAGAATGAAAAAACTTGCGATTAGCCTGTTTATCGGCATTTTATGCATTGGTTTTGGTGCGGGCATTATGGCGGTAGAGGTGATGAATTTTACCTTTGGTGGAGAGAAGTTTTTGCCCAAATCCAACCCCAATATTGTGTCAGAAAAACGGTATGAAACCATTCACAACAATGATGGTAACATTATGGTGCGTATTGAAAGTAATGATATTGCAAACCTTGTGGTGGTTTCAGATGATACGCTTTCCCCCAATCAAATTTGCTTTGACTACACCCTTGATAGCAATAATTATAA
>CAZMCJ010000093.1:0-4739 GCA_964564795.1 uncultured Eubacteriales bacterium
CAACGAGAGTGACAGGTTTGACAGCAGGACAGATGAGCATTACCACATAATTTGTACCAACTGTGGTTGCGTGCATGATTGCAATGTTCAGGTTTTTGAAAATGTTGAGGGTATTATTGCTCAGAAAACCGGATTTGAAATAACCAATTTGGACATTGTTGTTAAAGGTGTTTGCAAAGAATGTAATAAAAAATAATAAAGAAAGAGGTAACTTAAATGAACTTAAAAGGAACAAAAACAGAGAAAAACTTAATGGAAGCTTTTGCAGGGGAGAGCCAAGCAAGAAATAAATATACCTACTACGCTTCTAAGGCTAAAAAAGATGGCTTTGAGCAAATTTCCGAGCTGTTTTTAGAAACAGCACATAACGAGATGGAGCATGCTAAAATCTGGTTCAAGCTTCTTAAGGATGGTATCCCATCAACTGAAGAAAACCTTAAAGATGCAGCAAGCGGTGAAAACTTTGAGTGGACAGATATGTACTCAAGAATGGCTAAAGAGGCTCATGAAGAGGGCTTTACAAAGATTGCAGCACTTTTCGAGGGTGTTGCAAAGATTGAAAAAGAGCATGAGGAAAGATACCGCGCTCTACTTTCAGGAATTGAAAACAAAACAACTTTTGCTAAAGATGACGAAGTTAGATGGCACTGTGGCAATTGTGGACACATCCACGTTGGTAAAAACGCTCCTGAGCTTTGCCCGGTTTGCGACCACCCAAAATCACACTTCAGAGTTTTTGCAACTAACTACTAAAATTTAATTTTCAAGGGGTGCGGAATTGTCCGCACCTTTTTTTTATGTGGGCGAGGTCAAGGCACGTCAATAACCCCTAATCTGCTTTTTGGGGGCAAGACACGACAATAACCCATCGACTTTTTTTGGGCAAGATACGACAAAAACCCATCGACTTTTTTATATTCCTTAAAACTGGTACCATTCAAAAGTTTAAAACTGACCATTTTAATAGTTACAGTTGTGTTGTATAATACCATTACACTAAAAAAATCGAGGTATCAAATTATGAACAAAAAAGTAAAAACCATCTACCCTTTAGTTTTCGTTGGAGTTATGGCAGCACTGATTTTTGTTGCCACCTACTTTATACGCATTGAAATCCCCACCCCCACCGGTCCCACCAACATAAAGGTTGGCAACATCTTGTGTTTGCTTGCAGGTATGTTGTTCGGCGGACTTTATGGCGGATTGGCAGCAGGGATTGGAAGTATGTTCTTTGACCTTCTTAACCCACAATATGTTGCCAGCGCACCTTTTACCCTTGTTTTCTTCTTCACTATGGGTGGCGTGTGTGGATATGTTTCCCACCTTTTTGGCAAAAAGGGGCTTGATAAAAGGCAAAATATTTGGGGAGCAATTTTGGGCGCACTCTCCTACTTTATCCTGCACATTGGCAAAAGCACCATAGTTTTGATGCTTGCGGGTAGCGCACTTACGCCTGCACTCGTAGCCAACAGCACCAAAATGGTGACAAGCGGAATTAACGCTGTCATAGCTGTTGTTTGCTCCGTTTTACTGGTAGGGCCAATAAACAAAGCACTTAGGAGTGCAGGCGTATTAGATAAACTTGGCAAATAAAGGGCTATCTTGTTAATGTATCCATAAGGTTTGTAACCTCGTCAAGCAGTATTTTGAAAATGCGCTCGCCGTCCTCGTCCGTTTTGCCCCTAACCGTTACATAAGCCTTAAGCTTAGGCTCGGTGCCCGATGGTCGAAGGATAAAGCTTGCATTGTCAAGCTCAAAGAAAAGCACATCGGACGATTGAAGGTCGATGTCCGTAATCTCATCATTTATAAAATCATGGCGTTTTAATGTTTTGTAATCCCTGATTGCAATCACATCGAAAGCGCCGATTTTTTTCGGGCTTTTCTCTCTTAATGTCACCATTGCGTTTTGTATTTTTGCAATACCTTCTATCCCCCTAAGGGTTTTGGAGATTACTTTTTCTTTAAAGAAACCATATTTCTCATACATTTGTGCAAGTGCATCGTACAAGGTCATCCCCTTGTCTGCGTAATAGCACGCAGCCTCCACCACCAGCATAGAGGCAATGCATGCGTCTTTATCACGCACAAAAGTGCCACTCAAATAGCCATAACTTTCCTCATAACCGAACAGGAAGCGGGAGTTACCCTCCTCCAGTGATAGCTTTATTTGCTCTGCAATGAACTTAAATCCAGTCAAAACGCTCCTGATTTCCACACCGTAATGGGCAGCAATAACATCCGCCATTGTGGAAGAAACGATTGATTTAACAACAAAATCACCTTTTTGCAATTTATCCTTCTTTTGTGATAATACGTAATCCATAAGTAAGCATCCGATTTGATTGCCTGAAAGGGCATGGAACACGCCATCTTTATCCGCCACGCAAACGCCAAGCCTATCACAATCAGGGTCGGTTGCAAACATCAAGTTAGCCCCCACCTTTTTTGCAAGCTCACCCGCCAAAACAAAGGATTCCGCCTCCTCTGGGTTTGGCACCTTTATGGTTGGGAAGGCACTGTCCGGCATTTCCTGTTCCTTAACCACATGGACATTCTTAAGCCCAATCTCCTTAAGGATTGTGCGAACGGGCACGTTTCCACTACCATGGAGCGGGGTGTACACAACGTTTAGCTTATCTGCCTGACGTGCAATTACCTCTTTATTCATAACAAGTGTTTTCACATCGTCGTAATATCTTCTATCCATCTCCTCACCGATAAAAGTAAGAAGCCCACTATTTATAGCCTCCTCCTTATCCATACCCTTTAGTGCAAAGACATCGCTAATCGCCTCAATAAATTCGGTAACTGTTGCGGCATCCTCCACACCCAGCTGCCCACCGTCCTCGCCGTACATCTTGTATCCATTATACTGGGGTGGGTTGTGGCTTGCTGTTATAACAATGCCCGAAAAGCAGTTTAGCTTTAAAATAGTATAGGAAAGCTGGGGAACAGAATGGAGTGTATCATAAAGATAAACTTTAATGCCATTTTTGCACAGTATTAACGCACTCTCCAGCGCAAAAACATCACTATACAGGCGTGAATCGTATGCGATTGCCACACCTCTGTTTTGCTTGCCCTTTTGGATTATGTAGTTCGCAAGCCCCTGTGTGCATTTGCGAACATTAAAAATATTAATTCTATTGGTGCCAAGCCCAATAATGCCCCTCATACCCGCTGTGCCGAATTCCAAAGTGCGGTAGAAGGAGTCCTCCTTAAGCTTTTCGTCCGCACCTATTTTATCCATCTCCGCTTGCATAGATGTTCCCCTTAGGGCATTATACCAAAAATTATAGTTAATTTTATAAGACATCTTAATTCCTCCACTACCTTTATTTTAGTTAATTCTACCATAAGTCTTTGTCAATGTATAGAGAGTTTTTGTTAATTTTTTGTTGATTTGACCCTTTTTTAGTCGCCATTTCCAATTCTCCCCTATCGTTGACGGTGTGTTCATTCTGCACGAATTATCTAAAGATAAAAAGTCTTGCATTTGTATTATTGCGAGGTTAGCACTGCTTCTTAAAATGCCACTTATCATTTTTGGCAGTAGCTCATCTTTATCTTTTGCTTCCAAATAGCATTTTGCAAAGTTAATGGGGTGCTGTCCTGCACGCTTTATCCATCCAAGGGCAGTATCGTTATCATGAGTGCCTAAATAGCACACGCAGTTTTTTTCGTAATTATGAGGCAGGTATGGGTTATTTTCGTCACCATCAAAGGCAAAAAGTAGTATTTTCATACCAGGGAATTTGGTTTTTTCAAGCAGCACCCTAACACCGTCGGACAAATCCCCTAAATCCTCTGCTATCACAGAAATCTCTCCCAGTTTTTCCTTTATCGCATTAAAAAGTGCAATATCGGGGCCCATTTTCCACTTACCATTTTGTGCAGTTTCCTCCCCATATGGTATTGCCCAGTAATCGTGGAAGCCCCTAAAATGGTCAATCCGTAAGGTATCATACATCTTTAACTGGTGGGAAATGCGCGAGATAAACCACTCAAAACCATCCTCCCTTTGTTTTTCCCAGTTGTATAGCGGGTTGCCCCACAACTGACCTGTTGCGCTAAAATAATCGGGCGGACAACCAGCAACCTTAAGCGGCTTTCCACTTTCGTCCAAATCAAAAAGCTCCCTGTTGCCCCAGCAATCGGCGGAATCTAGCGCCACATAAATGGGCAAATCCCCAATGATTTTTATCCCCAAATTGTTTGCGTATTTCTTTAGCTCACCATATTGTTTGAAAAACAAGAACTGAATAAAGGTGAAAAAATTTATATCACGCTCCAAAAGTGAGGTGTACTTTTCTGTCCCCTCGGTGGTTTTAAGGCGGATTTCCTCATCTTCCCACGCCAGCCACTCCACCCCTCCATAATATTTTTTAACCGCCATAAAAAGGCAATAATCGTCTAGCCAGTGTGCATTTTTTTTACTAAAATCTTTAATTTCTTCCTTATAAATATCATACCCATTCGTAAATGCCTTGGATAGCACCATATACCACGAGTTGTTCAGCCGTTCGTAGTCAACATAACCGTCCTCCCATTTAAGAAGTGGGGCAACATCTTTGCTGGAAAGAATTTTTTCCTTTATTAAGGTGTCAAAATCAATAAAGTATGGGTTGCCCGCATAGGAGCTGAAGGATTGGTATGGGGAATCTCCATAGCTGGTTTGACCCATTGGTAGCAACTGCCAATAGGTTTGCCCACTATCCTTCAAAAAGTCGCAAAAA
>CAZMCJ010000094.1:0-1901 GCA_964564795.1 uncultured Eubacteriales bacterium
TAAACCCATATGCAAAGAGTCAACGCTTTACAATATCTCCAAACTTTGCCTACTATGTTAATGATAAAAAGTCTGACATTCAAATAGGAGCCAACTACGTTTTGGGCGGAGACGGACAAGCTAAAAAAATGGAGATTCCGGCATCGAGCATAGAAGTTGCCACAAAGACGGGTACCTCGGCACTTGTTGCAGGGGGTGCAACCTCCTTCGTTATTGACGGAAGGGGCAGGGGAAACAACGTAGGTATGAGCCAATGGAGTGCAAAGGGAATGGCGGAAAATGGTTGGACATATGAAAGAATTTTGACCCACTTTTTTGAGGGAACACAAGTAACAAGAAAATAGCATTAAGGAGAAATACTTTTGAAATTAAGTGATTTTAGTTATGATTTGCCACACGAGCTTATTGCTCAAACTCCCATAGAAAACAGGAGTATGAGCAGGCTTTTGGTGCTGGATAAAGAAACAGGCGAGGTTGAGCACAAGCACTTTTGCGATGTTATAGATTACTTAGAGTGCGGAGATTGCCTTGTATTAAACGATACGCGAGTGCTACCCGCCCGCCTATACGGCGAAAAAGAGGGCAGCGGCGGCAAGATGGAGTTTGTGCTTTTAAGGCAAATGGAGGACGATTGCTGGGAGGTTATGGTGCGCCCAGGCAAAAAAGCAAAGGTGGGAGTCCGCTTTGTGTTTGGAAGTGGCAGTCTCAGGGCGGAAATTATAGAGGTTTTGGAAAATGGCAACAGGGTTGCCAAGTTTTTTTATTCGGGCAGCTTTTATGAGGTGTTGGACGAGGTGGGGCTAATGCCACTGCCACCATATATAACCGCAAACTTAGAAGATAGGGAGCGATACCAAACGGTTTATTCAAAGGTTTTAGGATCTGCGGCGGCGCCAACAGCGGGATTGCACTTTACCCGTGAGCTGATGGCAAAAATTGAAAAAAAGGGCATAAAAATTGCATACTGCACACTCCACGTTGGTATTGGCACATTTAGACCTGTAAAAGTAGAGAACGTTTTGGAACACAAAATGCACAGCGAATATTTTGTGCTAAAGCAGGGGGATGCGGACATAATAAATAATGCTAAAAAAGTGGGTAAGCGTGTTATATCTGTTGGCACAACAAGCACACGCACCCTTGAAACAATTGCGGATGAAAATGGATTTTTAAAGGAAATGTGTGGAAGCACCGATATTTTTATATATCCAGGTTATAAATTTAAGGTGGTTGATGGGCTTATCACAAATTTCCATCTACCCGAAAGCACACTTTTGATGCTGGTTGCCACGCTTGCAACTAGAGAAAATGTAATGAGGGCATACGAAGAGGCAATTAAGGAGCGTTACCGCTTTTTTTCCTTTGGAGATGCAATGATTATAATAAATAAAAAGAGGTAGGAAATGTTTACACTATTAAAAAAAGAAGGTAACGCTCGCAGAGGGCGTTTTGAAACTGTGCATGGCACGATTGAAACACCGGTGTTTATGAATGTTGGCACAACAGCTGCCATAAAGGGTGGCGTTTCCACCAAGGATTTGCTTGATTTAAAGTGCCAGGTGGAGCTTTCCAACACATACCACTTGCACCTTCGCCCGGGGGATAAATTAATAAAGGATTTGGGCGGAATACACAAGTTTTTCAATTGGGATAAGCCGGTTTTAACGGATAGCGGTGGCTTCCAGGTTTTCTCCCTTTCAGGGCTTAGAAAAATCAAGGAGGAGGGGGTTTATTTCTCCTCCCATATAGACGGGAAGAAGATTTTTATGGGGCGGAGGTGGCCGGAATTGACCCGGAGCGATGCACCCGCTGCGGGCGATGCCGGGATATATGCCGGTTTGATGCCATTACCTCAGAGTTCCGGGTAGATGATATGTCCTGCGAAGGCTGCGGGGCCTGCA
>CAZMCJ010000094.1:1911-4739 GCA_964564795.1 uncultured Eubacteriales bacterium
AGGAGGGGGTTTATTTCTCCTCCCATATAGACGGGAAGAAGATTTTTATGGGGCCGGAGGAAAGTATGCAAATCCAGTCAAACATTGCCTCAACTATTGCGATGGCCTTTGACGAATGTATTGAAAATCCAGCTGAGTATTCATATACCGAAAAATCAATTGACCGCACGACACGTTGGCTACACCGCTGCAAAAAGGAAATAGACCACCTTAACAAATTAGAAGGTACCATCAACAAAAAACAGATGCTCTTTGGAATAAACCAAGGCAGCACCTACGAGGATTTGCGAGTTAGGCATATGAAGGAGATTAGGCAGCTTGATTTGGACGGATACGCAATTGGCGGACTTGCGGTGGGGGAGAGTGCGTCAGAGATGTACCGCATTATCGAGGCAGTAGAACCACATATGCCAGCGGACAAGCCACGTTATTTGATGGGTGTGGGTACCCCTGCGAATATAATTGAGGCTGTGTACAGGGGGGTGGACTTTTTTGATTGCGTTATGCCGTCAAGGAATGCCCGCCATGGAACGCTTTTTACTCATAGCGGAATTGTGAACATTATGAATGCGAAATACGAGAGGGACGCTTCCCCGATTGAGGAAGGGTGCCAATGCCCAACGTGCAAGAATTACTCTCGTGCATATTTGCGCCATCTTTTTAAGGCGAAGGAAATGCTTGCAATGCGCCTTGCTGTTATGCATAACCTTTATTTTTATAATAACTTGATGGAAGAAATACGGAATGCCATTGATAATGGAACATTTTTAAGCTACCGTGAGCAAAATTGTGACCAAATGGCAAAAAGAATATAATTTACAACATAAATTATATTTTACTATTGCTAAAAGCTATTAATTTTATTATAATGATAATATTGTAGAAAAATGGAGGTGTAAATATGGATCAAATGATGCAAATGCTAGTAACTGTGGGACCGTTTATTCTGCTTATTGCAGTTTATTATTTCCTTTTGATAAGACCACAGCAAAAAAAACAAAAGAAAATCACGGAAATGCGTGATAATGTTAAGGTTGGTGACCGAGTTATAACTATTGGTGGATTTATCGGCAAGGTTGTAAATGTAAAGGATGAGGACCTTACCATCGAATGTGGTAGCGATAAATGCAGGCTTACAATTGCTCGTTGGGGCATTAGCGCTGTTGTTGATAAAGATTAATTTTTAGTCATATTAATTAACACCATTTAATACTTTATTATTAAAGAGGTGAGAAAAATGGCAAGAGAACAAAAAATAAAATCAAGCAAGCCAATAATTAAAACTTATCTTGTTGCTACAATGATAGGTATTATTGCGAGTATTGCTTGTGTTTGCGTTTTTTCCTATGCTATAACGGCGGGAATGATCCCGCAAAAGATTGCGCTTTACTTAACCGCCATTTCGGCAGGGGTGGGTGCGCTTTGTTGTGGATTTATTTCGGCGGCAATTATCAGAAAAAATGGAGCAGTTAATGGCTTTTTAAATGCGTTAATTATGTTTTTGTGCCTTTTTATAACGGGCGCAGTGGCAAGCAAGGCATTAGTTTTTGATAAAAATGTGATGATTATGCTATCTACTTGTGTTGTGTTCGGTACCATTGGCGGGATAATGGCTGTTTCCTTTAGGCGAAGCGGCAGAAGAATTAAAAGTAAAAAATAGAATAAAAGAAAGAGGAATTTAAAATGAAAAACATTAAAACATTAAACAATCCTTGCTTAAAGGAAAGTGCTGCAAAAGGCGGATGTGGCGAGTGCCAAACTTCTTGCCAATCAGCTTGCAAAACATCATGCACAGTTGCAAACCAAAAATGTGAAAATAATAAATAAATATTTTGGGGTTGCAAAAATGCAGCCCCTATTTTTTTAAGGAGATACAAAGACGTGATACATAAGTATTTTTTAAATGGAATTTATATAGTTATCGACGTTAACAGTGGCTGTATCCACGTGGTTAACAAGATGATTTTTGATATGCTTGATTTTATTAAAGCACCAATTGCAGAGTTTGACTTGGCTAACTTTAGCGGGCTTGAGTATAGCGTGGACGAGTTAAAAGAGGGCTATGAGGAGATTTTGGAGCTTTATAATAGCGGCAAGCTGTTCACACCTGACACGTATAAGGAACTTGCACAGGAGATTATGGGTGTTGCCCCTGTAAAGGCGCTTTGTCTTCACATTGCGCATGATTGCAACTTGCGCTGCCAGTATTGCTTTGCCTCAACGGGTGATTTTAACAAGGGGCGCTCGATGATGAGCCTTGAGGTTGGCAAGGCGGCGATTGATTTTGTAATTGCAAAGTCGGATAAGCGTAAGAATATTGAGGTTGATTTCTTTGGTGGCGAACCACTGATGAATTTTGACGTTGTTAAGGGTATTGTTGAGTATGCAAGGGGTCTTGAAAAAGCGCACAACAAGAACTTTAGGTTCACAATCACAACAAATGGATTACTTCTTAGTGATGATAAAATTGCCTACATCAACGAGCATATGGATAACATTGTGCTTAGCATTGATGGACGCAAAGAGGTTAACGATAAGATGCGTTTTACCCCCAATGGTGGTGGTTCTTACGACCTGATTGTGAATAAATTTAAAAAGGTGGCGGATAGTCGCAACCAGGATAAATACTACGTTAGGGGTACCTTTACCAAAAATAATTTGGATTTTTCCAACGATGTTTTGCATCTTGCCGATCTAGGGTTCGAGCAAATCTCCGTTGAGCCTTGCGTTTCGGACGACGAGATGGATTATACAATTAAAAAAGCGGACTTGCCAATGATTTTTAAAGAGTATGATAATATCAGCATTATTAAAAATATTTTCCTGCG
>CAZMCJ010000095.1:0-397 GCA_964564795.1 uncultured Eubacteriales bacterium
GCGTACCATCGCTATATATGTGTGATAAATTTTCTACTTTAATAAGCAACGCTATACCTCCGTTATCCTTATTATTTCGTCAACGCATTCATTGACGTTCAAAATATCCTTCTTAATATTCACGCCACATAGGCTTAGTCTGTTCATAAGTTCGGCGCATACAGGCACATCAAGACGGATTGATTTAAGGAGTGCAACATTTGAGAAAACCTCCCTAGGCGTTCCCTCAATAACATTCTCCCCTTCCTCCATAACAATAATTCTATCAGCCAAAATAGCCTCATTCATATAGTGGGTTATCAAAATAACTGTTGTGTTTTCCTCTTTATTTAGGCGGTGTATGGTGTCCATAACCTCCTTGCGCCCACGCGGGTCAAGCATTGCTATTGGTTCATCC
>CAZMCJ010000095.1:407-4690 GCA_964564795.1 uncultured Eubacteriales bacterium
CCCACAGTTTACGGCGGGCTTGAGGATCCAAACCAACTGTTGGTTCATCCAAAACAATGCATCTAGGCTTCATCGCAAGGCACCCGGCAATTGCAATGCGCTGTTTTTGCCCACCCGATAATTTGTGTGGTTGGAATTTTTTGAACTCGCTCATGTTAACCATTGCAAGTGCTTCGTCCACCCTTTTTCGTATTTCTGCAGGTGGCACACCCAAATTCTCTGGTGCAAAGGCAACATCTTCCTCCACAACGGTTGCAACAATTTGGTTATCAGGATTTTGAAAAACCATTCCAACCTTTTGCCTTATTTGGTAGGCACATTCGTCGTCCGCAGTATCCATTCCATAGGCAAAAACCTTGCCCTCGTTTGGAAGCAAAATCCCGTTAGCGTGTTTAGCAAGGGTTGATTTGCCACTGCCGTTATGTCCTAAAATAGCAAGAAACTCCCCTTCTTTAACCGTTAAACTTATATTTTTAAGAACATTCCTTCCGTTTTTTTCGTACTGGTAGGAAATGTTTTCAAACCTTATAACATCTTTCAAAGCATTAATCCCTTTCCCATCTACCACTTGCACCACAAGGCAAATACAGGCCGTTGGAGGTAACCTTTAGCCCAACCTCGTCGCTTGCAACCTTGCCACCAAACTTTGTTTTTACGGTTCTATCAAGAATATATGTTAAAACGGACGGCGCTAAGCCTGTTGTGTAGGAGTTTATAAGGAAAAACAAAGGCTTATCCGACAATACCTGAACACACAACTCCACAAGCTCGTAAAGCTTTTCTTCAATTTTCCACACTTCGCCACCCGGGCCTCTACCATATGATGGCGGATCCATAATTATGCCATCGTATTTTTTTCCCCGTCTAACTTCCCGCTCCACAAACTTAACGCAATCATCAACAATATAACGAATAGGTGCGTCTTGCAAGCCTGATGCCGCTGCATTTTCCTTCGCCCAGTTAACCATTCCCTTAGCAGCATCAACATGGCACACACTCGCACCTGCTTTAGCGGCGGATAAAGTTGCACCACCGGTGTATGCAAAAAGGTTTAGCACGTTTACAGGCTCGTTTGATTTTTTAATTTTTTCGGAGAACCAGTCCCAGTTTGCAGCTTGCTCAGGGAACAGACCTGTGTGCTTAAAGCCAAAGGTTTGCAGATTAAAGGTTAGCTCCTTATAGTTAAGCTGCCACACTTTTGGTAGCTTATTTATGCCCCAATTGCCCCCACCTTCCTTTGAGCGGAAGTAGTGACCGTCAGGTCTGAACCACTCATCACACTTCTTTTCTGTGTTCCACACAACTTGTGGGTCGGGACGCACCAAAATATATTTACCCCATCTCTCCAGCTTTTCGCCGTTTGATGTATCTATAACTTCGTAATCTTTCCAGTTTTCAGATGACCACATAAATCCTCCATTTTTTCAAAAAGCTATCAAATAATTGTACCATTTTAAACCGTGATAGTCAACTAATCTGCAAATAGCTTTTGGTCGTTTAATACTTCCTCCACACTCCAATAGAATTTATCCTCCCCAATCATGGAAACCACACCGGAGCGCTCCATAGTAACTTTAACCTTTGGCTGTACTCCACTAAAGATAATCTTCTTATTTTCACTCTCCATTTGGTCACACAGCTCAACCAGTGATCGCACAGCGGTACTATCCACCATCGGCACACCTCTTAGGGATAAAATAATTATATTTGCCTTTTCGTGTTCCAAAATCTTCTCCCTTACTTTATCAAGGCTTGCAAAGAAAACTGGCCCTGTTATGTAAATAACAACACTTTCCTTCATTTTTTTGTGGCTAATGCTTTCGCTATCTTTTAGCTTTTCAAAATCAATTTCCGCCGAGTTTATATCAACATCTGATAGTTTTACAATTAAAATAACAATCGAAACGGTAACACCAATGAGAATAGCTGTGGTTAAGTCAAAAATGACGGTGCATGCCATCGTTATAATAAATTTGGCAGAGGCGCCTTTAAATTTGTGGTTAAAGTAGTATTTTATGCTTTCAAAATCATTCATTTTAACAGAGGTTACAAAAAGAACACCCGCCAAAGCACAAAGAGGTATTTTAGCAATAATGCTACCGCAAAACATCATTGCAAACATAATTGCAAGACCATGGAATACACCTGTAAGTCTTGTTTGCCCACCCGATTTAATGGCAACACTTGTGCGTGCCATAACAGCAGACGCGGGAATCCCACCAAAAAATGGTATAACCATATTGCCTACACCCTGTGCAAACATCTCCATATCAGGGGTGAATGGGTCCCCCTTCATACGGGAGCCGCACGTTCCACTAAGCACACTCTCAATCATACATAGCAAGCAAATTGTAAAGGCTGGCGAAATAAGGGCTAAAATTGTACCAAGATCAAAGCTTGCAAACACCAGCCTTTCTCTAAGGAGTATTGAGTTTGGTATTTCCCCTACTAGTGCAACATCCCCCATAAATAGGGAAACAATTGTTGAAATAATTATAGCAAGGAGGGACAATGGAATAATTTTGCTAACCCTTTTAGGAGTTATCAGCATAATGGTTATAGTTAAAACTCCAATAAATATTGCTGTATAGTTTGGATTAAACGGATTTGTGAAGTATGAAAAAATTTTTTCTATTGGGTTAATCCCAATAGACTTAACTCCAAGGAAGTTATCAAGCTGTGAAAATGCAATTAGAAGGGATATCCCAGAGGTGAAGCCTAATATAACTGGGTTTGGAATAAGTGCAATTAGCTTGCCAATCTTAAAGAATGCGCACACAATCAAAAATATACCAGCAAAAAAACTGACGATAAACATACCCTGCATACCATAATTTGCAACTGTTATAAAAAGTATACCACACATTGTTGCAGTAGGTCCCGAAATTTGAAATGATCCACCTGAAAAAATGCTCATAATCACGCCAGCTACAATGGTGGAAACAAGACCCGAGCCGGCAGTTCCACCACTACTAACACCAAAAGCAAGAGCAAGTGGCAATGCAACCGCACCAACCGTTATGCCCGCCATTATATCTTTAACTAGCTTGTCCAAGTTATATCCTTTAAACTCTGACCTCACATCTTTTATGTATTTTTTAAACACTTTAGCACCCCATTTTAATATTTTAACAAACAAAAAGCCCCCACTGTTAGTGGGAGCAAAGTTGGAGCGGATGACGAGGCTCGAACTCGCTACCTCCACCTTGGCAAGGTGGCGCTCTACCAAATGAGCTACATCCGCATTTATGCGTTTTCAACACGATAAATTATACCATATATGCCCCAAATGTCAATAGTAAATTTAGCTTTTATCTGTATTTTTATGGATTATTTCCCTTTTAATCACTGCACCACACACATCAAGGAACATTTTTATTTGGCTTTTAACGCACTCCACCCCAAAATCACTTTTGCTTCCACATGTTAAGATAACAATGCCTTTTTTGGGCTCAGGTTTTTCATTATGGATAAAACGCTTGCAATAAAGGCACATTGTTCTGTCAAAAATGCCCTTTAACGGCATAGGTACGCTGTTATAATATATTGGTGTAGCAACTATTATCGTATCTGCCCAAAAAATATCCTCGTAATAGCTTGCCATTTTATCGTTAATTACACATAAACGGTTTTGCTCCTTACACTTTTTGCAATCTATGCAAGGGGCAACAAATTCGTCGTACGCATAAATTTTTCTAATGTTTTTTACATTATTTTCTGCTAAAAAGATATTTAAAAGCTCCGCACTCTTTCCGTTTTTATTTGGAGAACCCAAAATAGCCAAAACATTGTTCATTCGCCTATTCCCCCAAGCTGTTAATAGCTTTAATTATAGCATAAAAACCCTTAATTTGCAAGAAGTTTGCACACACAAAGGGCAAGATGCTCATATTGGCTCATACCCTCTATTTTATTCATTTTTACGTCTTGCTCATCTATTATTCCTCCCTTTGGTTTTTTTATTGCCCGTTGCACACAAACGTTTAGATAGTCCTCTTCATTGCTGGAAATTGTTATGGTGCTTGTCCTGTTCATTCCACAATCTATTATCTTGCCACCCAGCTGTTTGGCAAATTCAAAACCCCGTTTATCCTCCACATCGATAACCATATAGCAATTTCTTAAGTCTGCACTATTCTTTATTGAATTAAAATTGTGTCTATTAATTACAATTACTCCTATCTTACCTTCATTTATTTTTTTTACTTCGTCAATAAATTTACCCTCAGCATTTTCACACATAACGCATACCATATTTTGTTACCTCCATAAATGATTAATAA
>CAZMCJ010000096.1:0-4686 GCA_964564795.1 uncultured Eubacteriales bacterium
ATCCTTCAACTCCAAAACAAAGGATTGCGAGTGGGTTTCTGCGTATTTAAACGAAAATGATATAGCGGTTAGAAGTGGAATACATTGTTCTCCACTCGCACACAAATCGGTTGGAACATTTGATATTGGTACTGTTAGGGTTTCCTTTTCTGTACACAATAATGAAAAGGAAGTCTCAAAGTTTGTAGAATGTATATATAAAATGTAAATTTACAAATAACACTTTAATTTCTATATTTTTATGGTATAATTATATATGTTATTTATAAATAAAATAAGGGAAATTAAGGAAACAAACTAATGAATAGTATCTTATCTCCAATTTTACAATTTATGAGTATGATAACTATAACCGACGTGATTGACATTTTAATTGTCACTTTCGCCGTTTATCAGGTTATACACTTGATAAAACAAACAAGAGCAGAAACCCTTATAAAGGGTATTCTGTTCTTGGTTGTTATTTTGCAACTTAGCAGTTGGTTAAACCTTATCACCGTTAACTATATCTTGCAAAACACAATGCAACTTGGGTTTATTGCTCTTTTAATTATGTTTCAACCTGAGCTTAGAAAGGCGTTGGATATTGTTGGTCGCACAAAATTCAGCACCTCTACCCTTTTCTCGTTTGATGATGCCATTAAACTGGAGCGACGCAAAAATCTTGCAATTAATATTGCACAAGCAGCCGGTGATATGAGTGCTGAAAAAATTGGTGCGTTAATTGTTATTGAGCGGGATACAAAATTAGGGGATATTGTAATGACAGGAACAACCCTAAATGCAGAGGTAACCTCTGATCTACTTAAAAACATTTTCTTCCCCAATGCTCCTCTCCATGATGGTGCGGTTCTTATTCGGGACGAAAAAATTATTGCTGCGGGATGCTTTTTGCCACTTTCCCAAAATAATGCCATAAACAAACAGCTTGGAACACGCCACAGGGCTGCACTTGGTATGAGCGAGTCATCAGATGCTGTTGTAGTAATTGTATCTGAAGAAACGGGGACAATCTCCATTGCAAAAGATGGTCAGCTAACACGTCACATATCCGCAAAGGCTCTGCTCTCAATTCTTGATAACACCTTTTGTCCTCCTCAAAAATCGTCTTCAACTTTTAAGCCAATTTTGAGAAAGGAGAAAAAAAATGAAGGAAATACTTAAACGTGACTACTTTTTAATCCTTTTGTCATTCTTTATTGCAGTTGTTCTGTGGGGATTTGCAACGGAGGTTAAAAATCCAGAAACAGTGGTTGAAATTAAGGGAATACCCGTAGATCTTATAGAAACCGGATATGGACCATCAAGCGCAGGAATGGTTATACTAAAGGGCAATGACCAAACGGTGGATATTAAACTGCGGGGTTTTAGGCGAGCACTAACATCTCTATCCGCTAAGGACGTTACAGCCACTGCAAATATTAGTGGTATTGTTCAGGCGGGCAACTACGATGTTACTATTGACATTAAAGTTAATGCGCCATCAGTTAACGTAACTTACACTACACCCAAAACAGTTAATGTAATTGTGGATAAAATTGTAACAATTGATATTCCTGTTAAAGTTTCTTTGAGTGGAACCTCTCCTGCAAACATAGCAAAGGATAATATTTCTACTACTCCCCAAACAATTAGAATAACAGGTCCCCAAATTGACCTTAATTATATTAGCCATGCCAGCGCAACTGTTGATGTAACAGATGTTAATAAAACATTCAACACAAATACAACAATAAAACTAATAAACAAAAGCGGTGATGTTGTAAACAACAAATACATCACCACACAAACTGCGAATGTTGATGTTACTGTTCCCCTCCTACCAACCAAAACAGTTCCGCTTAAGGCATCTTATAGGGGTGTGTTCCCTGATAATGTCAGCTTTTTGAGTGATTCTGTTTTGCCGGATAAAATAACAATAGCAGCAGAAAAACATGTGCTTGACTTGATTCAAAATATTTATTTGCAAGAGATTGATGTGTCAACCATAAATCAAAATCAAACTTTTGAGCAAGATATAAAGTTCCCTGCAAATGTTATAAATATGTCCAACATTACCAAGTCTGTTGTTAATGTGGAGGTTGAAACATTTACCAGCAAAGAAATTGTTGCAAATAAGATTGAGTTTATAAACCTTCATCCCCAAAACAGTGCAACAGTGCAAGATTTTATGAAAACTGTCACACTTTATGGTCCACCATCACTTTTGGAGAGCATAACAGCTGAAGATGTTTATGGTGTTATTGACTTTAAGTCCGTTTTCTTTGAGGCAGGCACATACCCTATGATTGCCTCATTTATAGTTAAGGATAATTCCATTATTTCCATATCCGATACGCAAGTGATGGATGTAAATATTTTTGTTAGAACCGGTGAATAGGAGAAAAACGTGAGCGTAATTGTTAGAAATATCCGCATTGATGCAAAAAAAACGGATAGCGATGCCATTTTCATGGCTAAAAAAATTATTGGAATTAAAGATATTAAAGGTGAAATCGCAAAAAAAGGCATTGACCTCCGAAAAGGCAAGGTCACTTTTGTTTACTCTGTTGTTTTTGATGAAATTGAAAATGAAGATACCTTTGTTGAAAAGCTTAGCAATCGTGATGTTTCCATTATAAATAAGGAGAAAATTGAATTTGTAATTGGAAGTAACCCCCTTACCACCCCGCCTGTTATATGTGGTTTTGGGCCTGCCGGTATTTTTGCAGGGCTTATTTTAGCACAAAATGGCTATAATCCGATAATTTTTGAAGGTGGTAGCGATGTTGATTCCCGTACTGAAAAAGTAACAAATTATTGGACGAATAACTCCCTAGATACTCGCTGTAATG
Organism: uncultured Eubacteriales bacterium; assembly: GCA_964564795.1. Classification (GTDB taxonomy): domain Bacteria; phylum Bacillota; class Clostridia; order Oscillospirales; family RGIG577; genus CAZMCJ01. Next base: position 2,835 of record CAZMCJ010000096.1, read on the forward strand.
TGCAGTTTGGTGAAGGAGGTGCAGGAACATTTTCCGATGGCAAGCTAACCACCCGCATATCAGACAAAAGATGTTCTCTTGTTTTGGATCAGCTTGTGCGTTTTGGTGCACCAAAGGAAATTCTGTATCTCTCTAAGCCACACCTTGGTACTGATAACCTTAGAGAAATCGTTAAAAACATAAGAAACGAGATTATCTCCCTAGGTGGAAAGATTTATTTTGATGATAAAATAATTGATTTGACTATAAAAAATGATAGAATTATAGAGGTTAAAAGCGAAAAACAAGGTGTTATTCCTTGTTCACACCTTATTCTTGCTATTGGACACAGTGCCCGAGATACCTATGAAATGCTTTACGAAAAGGGAATTTCTATGGATTTAAAAGCATTTTCGGTAGGAATACGTGCGGAGCACTTGCAAGAAAATCTAAATAAATCACTATATAAAAGCTACTATCCATCCCCTAATCTGCCACAGGGGGAATACCAACTATCCCACCGCGAGGGTGAGCGTTGCTGTTATTCCTTTTGTATGTGTCCAGGTGGAACTGTTGTTGCATCTGCAAGCGAGGAAAATACCATTGTGACAAACGGAATGAGCAACTTTATGCGTGATGAAAAGAATGGAAATAGCGCAATTTGTGTAAACGTTACTCCACAAGATTTTGGTAGCAATCACCCTCTTAGCGGCGTTAATTTTCAACGTCAGCTTGAAAAAAAAGCATATGAGCTTGGTGGCAAAAATGGCAATGCGCCAATTTCAACACTTAAAGCATTTTTAAATAATGAAAAATCATCTAAACTTGGCTGCATTTCACCATCATATACCGGAGGAACTACCTTTGCCAACTTAAATGACCTTTTCCCCACCTTTGTGAACTGTATGCTTAAAAAAGGATTTGCAGCTTTTGAGCGCAATATTAGAGGATTTTCCGATGGGGACACAATACTTACAGGGGTGGAAAGCAGGACGTCAGCACCACTTAGAATTACCAGAAATGAAGGATTTGAAAGTATAAATGTGCGCGGGCTTTACCCGTGTGGTGAAGGCTCCGGATATGCTGGTGGAATTGTTAGCGCAGCTGTTGATGGGATTAAAGTTGCAAGCGCAATTATGGAGAGATACGCACCATAAAGGGTTAATTTTATATACTAAAGTATAGGCAAAAATGCCTTTTATTTTAGGAGGTAAAAACTAATGCAAATAGGTGTGGCACTGTCGGGCGGTGGCGCATTTGCATCAGCTCACATAGGTGTACTTAAAGCGTTTTTAGAGAATAACATTAAAATTGACTATATCTCCGGAACAAGTATGGGTGCAATTGTTGGGGCACTTTTTGCAAGTGGCTTTTCGCCGCAAGAAATGGAAAAAATCGTTAAAAAGTTTGATTATCGGGAGATTACAAATAATTATCTGCTTAATTTTATTTATGGCAAAACAAGGGTTGTCTCCCCTGCTATCCTCTCTTTAGTAAATCAAATTCCAGATGGCCTTATCTCTGGCAATATGATTGAGCATAACTTTAACAGAATTTTAAAATCAAAAAATGTGCAAGATATTCGAGATGTTCAAATACCTATCGCAATACCCGCAATAGATATTAAAAGTGGGAAAACAATTTATTTTGTTAGCACCAAGCGGGATTTAGTGAACACCCCTGACTGTATTTATTATGATGACGTTAAGCTTAGCGAGGCTGTTCGTGCCTCTATGTCATACCCGCTTTTCTTTAGGCCCAAAAAGGTTAAGGGTCATCCCCTTATAGATGGTGGGATAAAGGAAAATCTACCTGTTAACATCTTAAAGCAGATGGGCGCAAATAAAATCATTGCTGTTAATGTTAACGGAAA
>CAZMCJ010000097.1:0-4647 GCA_964564795.1 uncultured Eubacteriales bacterium
AGGCGCAGCTTTTGTGTGGCCACAAGCTTATAGAAACGGAGCTTGACGGTGCATTTGCAAGTGATTTAATGAGCGATGTTTTAACAATTGGCAGGAAAAACTCAATACTTTTGACTGGGTTAATCAGTCCCCAAATAATCACAACTTGTGTGATTAAGGGCATTGCATGCGTGGTTTTTGTGCGTGGCAAAGAGCCAACCCAGCAAATTATTGAAAAAGCAATAGAGCATAACATAGTTTTGCTTAAAACAAAGATGACAATGTACTGCGGCTGCGGAATTCTTTATAAAAGCGGGCTGACGGGAGAATAAAGATGAAATACTACTACGATTTGCACATTCATTCCTGTTTAACTGAGAACGCGGCAGAGGATATGACCCCATCAAATATTGTGCTTGCGGCAAAAGTTTTATCACTCGATGTTATTGCAATAGCAGATCACAACGCAATTGACAACATAAAGCCTGCGGTTTTTTTGGCGAAGGAAAACAACATTATGCTACTACCCGCGGTGGAAATAACAACTGCGGAAGAGGTGCATTTGGTGTGCTATTTTGCAAAATATGACGACCTTTTGGCATTTTGGACGGAGGTTTCACCATTCTACCCCAAAACATTTGAAACACTAAACATCTTTGGTCGCCAAATAATCGTTGATAAAAACGATAGGGAGATTGGGGAGAACAAGGGCCTTCTATATGTTGCGAACAGCCTAAGTGTGGAGGAAATTGTAGAAATGGCTGACAAGTTTGGCGGCACTACTGTGCCATCACATATAGACAAGGACGCAAACAGCATATTAACCACACTTGGTTTTTGTGCGGTTGATATGGGGTTCCAATTTTTTGAGTTCTCAGCAAAGGCAAATGATATGGATATTTACAAAAAATATCCACTTTTGAAACGCAAAAAGATAATAAGAAACTCAAACTCGGCACAAATTAATGAAATATCGCCTTGCCTTAACTATTTTGAAATTAATAAGGATAAAAGCGAGATAACAACAAGCGACTTTATACGTTACCTTAAAGGGGAGTTAAATGAATAATTTTTTTAAAGATTTGGATGAGAAAACAAAAAAAGAGCTAATACTCTATACAATTATAGTTGTTGGCGGAATAATATTTTTACTTTTTGCCAGGGGAGCATTCGCAAATCAGTTTGACAGCCTTTTTACTACCCACCAGGAGCAAGGGCTGATAAAGGACGATGGTATATATGTTCCACCTCTTAAAACAAAGGTGGAGAGTGGAGAGTACAAGGAGAATGTGGACAAGGTGGATATGGACTACAAATCACCATCCTCACCTATGCGCATTATAAAGGGAAAGTGCAATGTTTTCACTCTTCCCAACGAGAGTAGCGAGGTTTTGGCAGCGCTAGATGCAAGGACAGTTGTTGATGTTATCGGTGATATTGTCACCACCACAAAGACGGAGGAGTGGGTGCACATAACCGTAATGGTTGATGAAAAATCTATAACCGGTTTTGTTAAAACTGAAAATACGCTGGAAGTTAAAAACTAGGTGAATTTAATAAAAAAATAGGAGTGGATTTATTGAAAAACACTAAAAGCTGTGGTAAAATAAAATTTATGAAAAATCCACCCGAAAGGATGATAAATATGAATAAAGAACTAGCAAAAAGCTATAACCCCAAAGACGTTGAGGATAGAATTTATGATTTTTGGCTGGAGGGAAACTTTTTCCACGCAGAGCCAGATAGCAAAAAGGAGCCATTTACAATCGTAATACCACCGCCAAACGTTACAGGGCAGCTCCATATGGGCCACGCACTTGATAACACCTTGCAAGACATTTTGATAAGGTACAAGAGAATGGCAGGCTTTAGTGCGCTTTGGCTACCGGGCACCGACCATGCAGGTATTGCAACACAAATCAAGGTGGAGGAATCCCTTAGAGTGAACGAGGGGCTAACACGTTACGATTTAGGGCGTGATAAATTCCTGGAGCGAGTGTGGGAGTGGAAAACACTTTACGGCGATAGAATTATCAACCAACTTAAAAAGCTTGGAGCATCGTGTGATTGGGAGCGCGAGCGCTTTACAATGGACGAGGGATGCTCAAAGGCTGTTAAAGAGGTTTTTGTTAACCTTTACGAAAAAGGGCTTATTTATAAGGGTAACCGCATAATCAATTGGTGCCCGGACTGCACAACTGCGCTTTCCGATGCAGAGGTAGAGTTTGAGGAACAAGAGGGCAATTTCTGGCATATCCGTTACCCAATCGTTGGGGAGGACGGCTATGTGGAGATTGCGACAACTCGCCCGGAAACAATGCTTGGCGATACAGGTGTTGCAGTTAATGGGGACGACCCTAAGACCAAACACCTTATTGGCAAAAAGGTAATTCTTCCACTTGTGGGTAGGGAAATACCTGTTTTTGCGGACGATATGGTAGAGATTGGGTTTGGAACAGGGTGCGTTAAGATTACCCCTTGCCACGACCCTAACGACTTTGAAACAGGCAAGCGCCATAATTTGGAGGAAATCCTTGTTATGGACGAGGAAGGCAAGATAAACGAAAACGGTGGCAAATACTTTGGAATGGATAGGTACGAGGCGAGAAAACAAATCGTTGCTGACCTGGAAAAAGAGGGCTACCTTGTTAAGGTTGAGCCACACGCACACAACGTTGGCACTTGCTACCGTTGCAAAACAACTGTGGAGCCAATAACATCAAAGCAATGGTTTGTTAAGATGGAGCCACTGGCGGGCAAAGCACTGGACGTTGTTAAGGACGGACGTGTGGAGTTTGTGCCGGAGCGTTTTGCAAAAACATACACAAACTGGATGGAGAACGTGCATGATTGGTGCATATCTCGACAACTTTGGTGGGGACACAGAATTCCTGCATTCTATTGCGACGAGTGTGGTGAGGTTGTCGTTTCCAAAGATAACGTGGAAGTGTGTCCAAAATGTGGGGCTAAAATGCGCCAGGACGAGGATGTTTTGGATACCTGGTTCTCCTCTGCACTGTGGCCATTTTCTACACTTGGCTGGCCAGACAAAACTAAGGACCTTGAATACTATTACCCGACCAGCGTTTTGGTAACGGGCTACGATATAATTTTCTTCTGGGTTGCTCGTATGATTTTCTCCGCTATGGAGCAGATGCAACAGGAGCCTTTCAAGCACGTGTTTATCCACGGTATTGTTAGGGACGAGCAAGGCAAAAAAATGAGCAAATCCCTTGGCAACGGAATTGACCCGTTGGAGGTTATTGACACTTACGGCGCAGACGCACTACGCTTTATGCTTGCAAGTGGCAATTCCCCGGGAAATGATATGCGCTTTAACTATAAGCGTGTGGAGGCGAACGCAAACTTTGCCAACAAAATTTGGAATGCATCACGCTTTGTTCTGATGAACCTTAAAATTGACGAGTGCAAACTGCCTGACGTTTTGGAGATGGAGGACAAGTGGATTGTTAGTAAGTTAAACACCTTAACTAAAGAGGTTAGGGAAAATTTGGATAACTTTGAGCTTGGCATTGCGGCGAACAAAATGTACGACTTTATTTGGGATTTGTTCTGCGACTGGTATATCGAACTTTCAAAACCACGCTTGTTTGATTCAAACACTAACGAGGCAACTAAGGAGTCCGCACAGTACGTTCTTTGCTATGTTTTGGACGGGATTTTAAAACTACTCCACCCATTTATGCCATTCATCACAGAGGAAATTTGGCAAACTATTCCGCATAATGGGGAGGCGCTAGTGGTAGCAAATTACCCAGAGTTTGACGAAAAGCTTGTGTTTAAGGCGGAGGAAGAAAGTCTATCTCGCATTATGGACGCAATAAAAGCAATAAGAAACAGAAGGAGCGAGATGAACGTTCCGCCATCAAAAAAGGCAAAAGTTTTAATCGTATCAAACCATGTGGATATTTACAAACTAGGGGAAAGCTTCTTTATGCGCCTTGCAAGTGCAAGTAGTGTGGAGGTTGTTAAAACTCTGGAAACAGAACCACAAAATGCAGTTATGATTGTTATTGATGGTGCAAAAATATATATCCCACTAGACGAGCTTGTTGACTTTGAAAAGGAAAAAGTGCGCCTAAATGAGGAAAAGAATAAGCTGATACAAGAGATACAAAGGGTGGATGCCAAGCTTTCTAACGAGGGGTTTGTTAAAAAAGCACCACCGGCAGTTATTGAGGAAGAAAAGAAAAAGCAAGAAAAATATAAGACAATGCTTGATGAAGTTGAAAAATCTTTGAAAAAACTATAAAATTTTTGGGTGGATTAACAATCCGCCCTTTTAAAATAGGAGCAGTTATGAGTATTTGGGAAATTGTGTTAATCGGAGTTGCGCTTTCGATGGATGCGACAGCGCTTTCGATGACGAACGGAATGGTATATAAGCCACTTTCGAAGGATAAGTTTGTGGCTATGCCCATTTTTTATGGTCTGTCACAGGGGATCATGCCGGTTTTGGGCTACTTTATTGGGGGCATTTTCATTTCTATGGTGCAGGGTTATGCCTCTGGCATGGTAGCGGTTATTCTTGCAATTATTGGTGCAAAGATGATTAAGGATGGGTATTCATGCGAAACAAGTGGCGAGTGCGTTTTATACGTGATGACCTATAAAATGCTGTTTTTACAAGCAATTGCAACAAGCATT
>CAZMCJ010000098.1:0-3314 GCA_964564795.1 uncultured Eubacteriales bacterium
TAAGGCGCATAGTGTTGCTGGAGAGTACTACTCCCTCATCATCCTTTAGTGTTTCCATAATGCTTATATATATTTTAAGTGTAGCGTATGCTGGCATACATTCCATAATTTTGTTAGATAGTGCGTGCATACCCTCAACCAAAACAACACTATTATCATGTAGTGTTATCATCTTTTCGTTTTGTATACTCTCCCCCGTAATAAAATTAAAACGAGGCATATTGCTAATTCCGTTTTCAATAAGCTCGTTGAAGCACTTTTTAATAAGTGGCAAATCTAATGCATTAACACTTTCAAAATCAGGTTTGCCATCACTTCTTATCGGTCCTTTTCCCTTTGAAAGAAAGAAATCATCTAAGGATACAGTAAAGGCTTCAAGCCCCATATTATCAAGCATATCCTCAAGCTTTAGCGTAAATGTTGTTTTGCCAGAGCCAGAGGGACCGGAGATTAGAATAATTCTATTTTTGTTAAGGTCTTCCTTAATTTCTTTGGCAAGTGCTTCTATCTTCCCTGTGAACTCTGCTTCATATTCCTCTATATACTTTAAAAGCTCGCCATTATCTGCTAGTTTATTAATTTCTTTAATATCTTTTACCATTTTTTCACCTCTTAACATATTCATATGGATATTTAACGTTTGCTATTCTCTTAATTTTACTATTTTCAACAATTTTGGAAACTGCACCGGCACCAACACCAATAATTGTTTGAACCTCTTGCATAATAAACACATTGTATGGTGAAAAGGTTGCTCCCTTTGCATAGGAAACATTCTCCAAATTTCCCGATATGTTCTTTTGACGGTAGAGGTAATATGGTTCATATCCATTATTTGTAAAAATATTATATGCTATGTTTAGCATTCTTTCCACACTATTTTTTGAATTTCGTGTCAACTTTTTATGAATTTGCACGTCCGACCCACGTTTAATGCATAGTGAGTGCAATGTAATATTTTCAGGATTTAACTTTAGTACTTCATTAACACTGTGGGTAAAATCATCTACACTCTCCCCCTCCAGCCCTGCAATTAAGTCCATATTTATATTATCGAACCCCATTTTTCTAGCCAGTTCAATACTTCTAATAATTGCCTCACTTGTATGCTTACGACCTATTATGTCAAGGGTTTTATCGTTCATTGTTTGGGGGTTAATGCTAATGCGTGTAACACCATGTTTCTTTAGAATTTCTAATTTTTCTTTTGTTATAGTATCTGGTCTTCCACACTCCACAGTGTACTCAATTAATGAGGATAAGTCAAAATTTTGGGCAATTGAACCTAATATTTCCTCCAAATGCTCCTCCGATAAAACCGTTGGAGTTCCTCCACCAATATAAATGGTTTGGAGGGGTGCCTTAATGCTTTTGCCCTTTTGCTCAATTTCCTCAACTATGCACTTAACATATTCAGGTATAAGCTTATGTGCTTTTTCAATTCCCTGCGAAACAAAGGAGCAGTAGTTGCAGCGAGAAGGGCAAAATGGGATTGCAACATAGAGTGATGCACTGTCAGTTATAAGCCCGTTTAGTAAGGTTTTTTCGTTTTTATATGTCTTCATTGCCAGTGCGATTTTTTCGTCACTCACAAGATAGTCATTTTTTAAAACGGAAATTATATCCCTCTCGTTTTTTCCTTCTTCCTCCATCTCACGGATAAGCTTAGTTGGCCTAATCCCAACTAAAATACCCCATGGCAAGGTGTCTGCAATCAGTTCACACAACGCCCTATAAAGTGTTCGCTTTGTTTCTCCTTTTATGATTTTTATATCGCTATCCTTTAAAAAAACACCGGTTTTAACAACACTTTTTAAACAGTTTTTTGCAATAATTGTTATGCTTTCACCTTCAATTTTGCACACTATTTCAATATCAGGGTTGCTCTCCTCCTCTGAAAGAGTGCAACCAAAGAAAAAAGCACGCACTAAGTAGTGTGCAGATTTATCGTGATCGAAGCCACTATACTTTATTTGCACGCAACCCCTTCTTTCATATATTGGTTATATCTGCGCTCGTGGGAAAGGGTTGTTGGTACGCCATGACCACAATATATGTTGTAGTCACCCTCTAGCAGTGAAATGCGCTTTAGGCTAACTAGCATTTCGTCATAGCTACCCGTTGGCAAATCACATCTGCCACAATTTTCAAAAAACAAGGTGTCCCCAGCAAAGATATCATCTTTAAATATTAAGCATATACTGCCCGCCGTATGCCCTCTCGTGTTCATTACCTTGCACGAAAGGTCGCCAAAGGTAATTATATCACCATCAACTACCGTAATATCTGCCGCTGTGTTTTTATGTTCAGTCTTAAAGTGGTCGCCATATACAGAGGTAAGTGGCTCAACAAGCAGTGGCGCCTCTGTTTCGCATATAATTGTTTTTGCCGAAAGCACTTCCTTAACCTCTTGCGCACCTGTTATGTGATCCATATGTCCATGGGTTAACACGACATACTCAATCTTTATTCCGTTTTTATTAACAGTTTCAATTATTTTTTTCGCCTCATATCCCGGGTCAATAACAATGCCCACTTTATTGTCGTCGTAAACGATATAGCAGTTTGTTTCTAGTACCCCTACCGGTATTGTAATTATGTTCATCATTATTTCTCCTTTGAATTTAATATTATTGTAACAGGGCCATCGTTTAGGATTTGCACCTTCATATCCGCCCCAAACACCCCTGTTTTTACAGTTTTAATTCCACTTGCCCTCATCATATCCACAAACTTTTCGTATATTGGCACCGCCATTTCGGGTCTTCCTGCCTGTATAAAGCTTGGTCTATTGCCCTTTTGGCAATTTGCAAGGAGGGTGAATTGGGAGATAACAAGTATCTCCCCCTCTGTATCTAGTATTGAGCGATTTAGCTTACCCTCATTATCTTCAAAAATGCGCATAAGAGGTATTTTTTTTGCAATGTAGCAAAGGTCATCTTCAGTATCATCACACGAAACACCGAGCAAAATGTTACGCCCTTTGGATATTTTTGAAACCACTTCACCATCTATTGTAACCGAGCTTTCCAAAACTCGTTGAATGACTGCAACCACTATAAAACACCCCTTATTATATCTATAACGCCATCAATTTTTGATAGCTTTTTAATAACATTATTAAGCTGCTCTACATTATCAATATCAATTGTTACGGTGATATTTGCAAAGCCCTCTTTATTCTCCCTTGAGTTTAGGTTGTGCAGCGCAAGACGCATATTGGATAGCATATTAACAATATCCGCAAGTAGGGAAATTCTATCCCGCGCAATGATTGAAATGGTGGATTCAAACTTGTTGTCTACATCCTTCTC
>CAZMCJ010000098.1:3324-4586 GCA_964564795.1 uncultured Eubacteriales bacterium
GGCATTGCAACTGTCGGTGGTGCACCCGTTAAGGTCGTCGCAGTCCTTGTCCTTGAGTTGGCAATCCTTTTTATGAACTGAAACACCAAATCCCTTTGTGATAAAACCAATAATTTCATCTCCGGGCAGTGGGTTGCAACACTTTGCAAACTTAATCATAATGTTATCCGCACCCTCAACCATGACACCGTTTTGGGATTTTTTTCTGTTCCTGGTTCTGTCTATTTGCTCTATGATTTTTTCCGCAACAAACTCTGGGTTTTTTGCTTGCATTGCTTTTGCCAGCTTCTTTATTTCACTCTCCACTCTAATTACAACGGTGTGGAGCGGTATGCCACCAAAACCAATGCTTGCAAAAAGCTCCTCCTCATTGTTAACATGGAATTTTTTAAGAATTTGCGGTAAAATTTGCACGTTATGGAATTGTTCCATTTTAATTCCATTGCGTCGCAATTCTTTTTCCAGCTCTTCTTTACCACGAATGATATTTTCCTCACGCTTTTCCTTTTTAAACCATTGGCGAATTTTATTTTTAGCACCCGCTGTTTTAACAATCTTTAGCCAATCAAGGGATGGTCCACTATTATTCCCGCCCTTTAAAATCTCCACAATATCGCCATTTTTAAGGTTGTAATCTATTGGGATAATGCGCCCGTTAACCTTTGCGCCGTTCATCTTATTTCCAACGCCGCTATGGATTGCATAGGCAAAATCTATTGCTGTTGAGCCAATTGGCAAGTTAATAACATCACCATTTGGAGTAAACACAAAAACCTCGTCAGAGAACATATCAATCTTAATGGTGCGCATAAAGTCCTCAGGATCTAGTGTATCTTTTTGCACCTCCAAAAGTTGCCTAATCCACGCGAGCTTTTCGTCGTTATTTCCGCTGCCCGCAGTGCCAGACTTATACTTCCAATGTGCTGCGATACCATATTCCGCAGTCTTATGCATCTCCCACGTTCTAATCTGAACTTCGAACAATAGTCCGTCCTTGCCAATCAATGTGGTGTGAAGTGATTGATACATATTAGGCTTTGGCGTGCTTATATAATCCTTAAACCGTCCCGGTATTGGGGTGTAAATATCGTGTATTACACCTAGAGTGTTATAGCAATCAATAACGCTATCCACAATTATCCTAACTGCAAAAATATCGTAAATTTCGTCAAGGTTTTTGCCTTGCCCATAAACTTTCCTATAAATGCTATAAATATGCTTTGTGCGTCCCTCTAGGCTGTGCTTTATATTTTGTCCATTTA
>CAZMCJ010000099.1:0-4580 GCA_964564795.1 uncultured Eubacteriales bacterium
TGAGCGTTTGGGTGTTTATATTGGTTCTGGAATAGGTGGGATTGATACATTCCTTACACAAACTCAGAAATACCTAGATAAGGGAGCAAGCAGAATTTCCCCATTTTTTATACCTATGATGATTTCAAACATTGCAGCGGGAGCTGTTGCCATTCGTCACCAAGCGATGGGTCCTTGTTTGCCTGTTGTTACAGCGTGTGCAACATCTACCCACGCAATTGGTGAGGCTTTTCGTGCAATAAAGCATGGTTATGCTGATGCAATAATAGCAGGAGGAGCAGAGGCAGCAATCAACCCGGTTGCAATGGCGGGGTTCACCAACTGTATGGCTCTTTCAACCAGAAATATCCCACTAGAGAGCTCCATACCATTTGATAAGAACCGTGATGGTTTTGTAATGGGCGAGGGCAGTGGTGTTGTTATTTTGGAAGAATACGAGCATGCAAAGAAAAGAAACGCAAAAATCTATTGCGAGGTTGTGGGATATGGCAACACCTGTGATGCCTATCACATAACAGCACCCCACAAGGACGGAATCCGCGAAACCAATGCACTAAACCTAGCGCTTCAAGCGGGTCGATATGAGCCATCTATGAGTGTTTACATCAATGCACATGGTACATCAACCCCGTTAAATGATAAAACTGAAACACTAGCAATCAAAAATGCGTTTAAAGAAAGGGCATATGAGATTAACATTAGCAGCACAAAATCTATGACTGGCCATATGCTTGGCGCTGCTGGAGGTGTGGAGGCTATCGCATCAGCCCTTGCAATAAAAAATGGCATAATCCCTCCAACAATTGGGTATAAGAACAAGGACGAAAATTGTGATTTGTGTTATACACCAAACAAAAGCGTAGAAAAAGATGTTGATTTTGCACTTTCTATTTCCCTTGGTTTTGGTGGTCATAATGGTGTTGTTGCATTTAAGAAGGTGGTGTAATTATGAATATTAAAGAAATTGGTGAGCTTGCAAAAATTGTTTCTCAAAACAATATGGAAAGTATTGAGGTTATAACTAAAGATATTACAATAAAAATAAAAATGCCAACTAGCGGCACAGTGGTGGAAACTTATATTAATCGAACACCATCTGTGGTAACTAAAGAGGAACCACTGCCAAAAATAGAAGCGCAAAGCAACTCTAAGGAAATAAAATCACCCATGGTAGGTGTTTTCTATGCATCTCCATCTCCAGATAGTCCGCCATTTGTTAAAATTGGCGACAAAGTTAAAAAAGGTGATGTGTTATGCATAATAGAAGCTATGAAGCTAATGAATGAGATTGAGGCGGAGTACGATTGCGAAATTGTCGATATTTGCGCAAACAATGGGCAAGTTATAGAGTTCTCCCAAATATTATTCCGAGCAGTTTGAGGTGAAAAATGAACAGAGAAGAAATTAAAAAACTTATTCCTCACAGGGACGATATGCTACTTTTAGATAGTGTTTTTATCGACGATGAAGGAAAAGCTAATGGTGAATACACAGTAACTGGTGATGAGTTTTTCCTAAAGGGTCATTTTCCCGGTAATCCTGTTGTGCCTGGTGTGATATTGTGCGAGATGATGGCACAAACATGCTGTGTGTTGTTAAACAACAGTGGTGATAATGTAACACCATATTTTACAGGGCTTAACAAGGTTAAATTTAGGAATGTGGTTAAACCACAGGATAAAGTTAACTTTGTGTGCGAAATAACAAGTCAAAGACCACCATTTTATTTTGCAAAGGGCAAGGGATTTGTAAGTGGCAAACTTAGTGTTGAGGGTGAATTTTCCTTTGCGCTGATGAAAGGAGAATAAGCTTATGTTTTCAAAAATTCTGGTTGCGAACAGGGGGGAAATTGCGGTTAGGATTATTCGTGCGTGCAAGGAAATGGGAATTTCCACCGTTGCGATTTACTCCGTTGCTGATAAAGAGGCTCTCCACACCAGCCTTGCAGACGAGAGTATTTGCGTGGGAGCAAGTGGTGTTAAGGATAGTTATTTGAACATAAATGCAATTATCCAAGGTGCAATAAACACAGGCGCACAGGCAATTCACCCAGGCTATGGGCTACTTTCTGAGAACTCCACATTTGCACGTCTATGCGAAAAATGTGGCATCACATTTATAGGCCCAACGTCAAACATTATTGATTTAATGGGCAATAAAGAGGAAGCAAGGAAAACAATGCAAAAGGCAAACGTTCCTATTATCCCAGGATGCGATGTTATTGAAGATATTATTGAAGCCAAGCAAAAGGCGATAAAAATAGGATTTCCCCTGCTAATAAAAGCACGCTCCGGTGGAGGAGGGAAGGGGATACGTCTTGTTAACAATGAAAATGAGTTTGACAAAGCATTTTTAACCGCAACGGAGGAAGCAAAGCTTTCCTTTGGTGATGGTGGTGTTTATATGGAAAAGTTTTTGTCCCCAACCAAACATATTGAAATGCAACTTCTTTGTGATAATTTTGACAATATAATCTGTTTGGGGGAGCGGGAATGCTCTGTGCAACGTAAAAACCAAAAGATGATAGAGGAGAGCCCATCACCTGCAATCACAGAGGAAATAAGGCAGAAAATGATTGAAGTATCTACTCTGGCTGCAAAAGCTGTGGGATACCGAAATGCCGGAACAATAGAATTTCTGCTTGATAAAGACAATAATTTTTACTTTATGGAAATGAACACCAGACTTCAAGTTGAACACCCGGTAACAGAAATGGTCACAGGTGTTGACTTGGTTAAATGGCAAATTAGAATTGCAGCAAATGTTAAAATGCCATTTGAACAAAAGGATATTACAGTTAGCGGGCATGCAATAGAGTGCAGAATTAATGCTGAAAACCCATACAAAGGCTTCCGACCATCATGTGGTGAGATTAAAACCTTGCACGTTCCGGGTGGACCTTGGGTCCGCTTTGATAGCTCAATTTATCAAGGGTATTTTATACCACCTTTTTACGATTCTATGATTGGTAAGCTTATTGTTTACTCCAAAACCAGGGAAGAGTGTATAAGGAAAATGCAAGCATCACTGTGCGAGCTTGTAGTTGATGGAATTGAGAATAACATTGAATTCCAAATGGAAATTTTAGATGCCAAGCAGTTTAAAGATGGAACATACACAACAAATTTTTTAACAGAGGTGTACAATGTTTAATTTTAAAAAGCCAAGAAATGAGCTGGAGGGATTGCTTAGTAAATTGCCACGCAAAACCCCTTCAATCCCAGATGAGATGTACACAATATGCCCCGAGTGCAAAGGATCACTTATAACAACAGATTTACCTGATATTCAAAATTTATGCTCATTTTGTGGTCATCACTTTAAAATAAAGGCACGCCACCGTTTAAACTTTATTTGTGACGATGGAACTTTTGTTGAGTTTTATAAGGAGCTTATAAGCAAAAATGTGCTTAATTTTCCTGATTATGATAAAAAGCTAAAGAATGCAAAGCTTGAAAGCGGCGAAAATGATGGTGTAATTACTGGAATTTGTGAGATTATGGGCAATAAAACTGCAATTTTTGCAATGGATAGCACATTTATGATGGGAAGTATGGGGTGCGTTGTTGGTGAAAAGATAACACGCATTTTTGAGTATGCTGCGCAAAACAATCTGCCTGTAGTTGGGTTTACACTATCTGGCGGAGCACGTATGCAAGAGGGAATTTTATCACTTATGCAAATGGCTAAAACATCAGGTGCGGTAAAACGGCACAGTGATGGCGGCGGGCTTTATATATGCGTTTTAACCAACCCGACAACCGGTGGTGTAACTGCTAGCTTTGCAATGGAGGGGGATATAATTGTGGCAGAGCCAAAGGCGCTTATTTGCTTTGCCGGGCCACGTGTTATAGAGCAAACAACCAAGCAAAAGTTACCAAATGGTTTCCAAAGGTCGGAATTTTTGCTGGAGCGTGGGTTTGTTGACGCAATTGTTTCCAGAAATGAACAAAAAGAGTATTTGGGAAAGCTTTTAGATTTCCATAAAAGAGGTGCTAAATGAAAGCTATAGAACGAGTTTTTTTGGCGAGAAACAAAAATAGACCAACTTCGATTAAATATATTAAAGCAATTTTTTCTGACTTTTTGGAGATGCACGGTGACAGAAAATTCTCCGACGACAAGGCTATAATTGGTGGAATTGCAACGTTAGATGGTATGCCGGTTACAGTTGTTGCAATTGAAAAAGGAGATACACTAAAATCACGTATTAACCGCAACTTTGGCTCCGTCCATCCAGATGGCTACCGAAAGGCACTAAGGCTTATGAAACAGGCGGAAAAATTCAATCGTCCAATAGTGTGCTTCATGGATACATCAGGTGCGTATTGCGGAATTAGTGCCGAAGAACGTGGCCAAGGCGAGGCAATTGCACAAAATCTTATGGAGATGAGTGCACTTAAGGTGCCAATAATTTCCATATTAATTGGCGAAGGTGGCAGCGGTGGCGCACTAGCTTTGGGTGTTGGTAATCAAGTTTGGATGTTGGAGAATGCAGTTTATTCCGTTATTTCTCCCGAGGGCTGCGCCTCAATACTATTTAAGGACGAAAAAAAAGCTGAACTTGCAGCGCAGTATCT
>CAZMCJ010000100.1:0-4563 GCA_964564795.1 uncultured Eubacteriales bacterium
AAAAAAACGTTAAGGCAACTGATACGATTGTATCAATTGCCTTAACTGCTATGGTCTGAGTGACAGGATTTGAACCTGCGGCCTCTTGACCCCCAGTCAAGCACGCTACCAACTGCGCTACACCCAGATATTTTGACGGACGCTTTTAGACGTCCGCCAGTATATTTAATTATTTAACCATTTTTGCAATTTCGTCTGCAAAGTTATCTTCTCTCTTTTGAATTCCTTCACCCTTTTCAAATCTTACAAAAGAGCTGATTGTAGCACTTCCACCAAGAGCCTTAGCCTTTGCATCAACATAAGCCTTAACTGTCAATGTGTTATCCTTAACAAAGATTTGGTTTGTAAGTGTGTTGTTCTCATAGAACTTAGAAATTCTGCCTGTAACCATTTTCTCAACAATTTGGTCAGGTTTGTTAGCATTCTTAGGGTCGTTTTTAATTTGAGACACAAGGATTTCCTTTTCCTTCTCAACTTCCTCTGCCGGAACACTTTCAGGATTAAGGTACATTGGGTTAAGTGCAGCAATTTGCATTGCAACGTCTTTGCCAACTTCCTTAAACTCATCGCTGTTGATAACAGCGTCGTCACCAGTCATCTTAACCAAAACGCCAATTCTTCCGCCGCCATGGCTATAAGAAACAACGGCACCATCAAAACGTTCAAACCTTCTAACATTCATATTCTCCCCGATTGTAAGAATGTTATCTTTAAGAGCTTCATCAACTGTAAATTTATCGTCAATCTTCATTGCAAGCAATTCTTCAACTGTTGCAGGTGCATTTTTAACAATAACGTCTGCTGTTTTCTTAACGAATGCTTGGAATTGGTCATTCTTTGCAACGAAGTCAGTCTCTGCATTAACTTCTAAAATAACTCCAACACCGTCTATAACTTCAGCCAAAACAATACCTTCTGCCGCAATTCTGCCTGCCTTTTTAGCTGCTGCTGCAAGGCCTTTTTCGCGAAGAAGTTCAATTGCCTTTTCCGTATCTCCATCAGCTTCTGTTAAAGCCTTCTTGCAGTCCATCATACCGCAACCTGTTTTCGCTCTCAAATCTGCTACATCTTTTGCACTAAAAGCCATTTTAAAATTCCTCCTATATCTATATTGAAGGCGGACAATATTTGCCCGCCCCATTTTTTAAAAATTAAACTGCTGCAACTTCATCTTCTGCAGTTTCTTCAAATTGCTCCCCTTGTCTGCCTTCAATTATAGCGTCAGCCATACAGCCGGCAATTAGCTTAACTGCACGGATTGCATCGTCATTTCCAGGGATAACATAGTCAACTTCGTCTGGGTCACAGTTAGTGTCAACAATTGCAACTATTGGAATACCAAGTTTTCTTGCTTCTGCGATTGCAATTCTTTCTTTTCTTGGGTCAACAACGAACATTGCACCAGGAAGTCCCTTCATATCTTTAATTCCGCCTAGGAATTTCTCTAGCTTTTCCATTTGAAGCTTTAGCTTGATAACTTCTTTCTTTGGAAGCAATTCAAAAGTTCCGTCATCTTGCATTTTATTAAGTTGCTCTAGTCTTTTAATTCTCTTTTGAATTGTTTTGAAGTTAGTTAGCATTCCGCCTAGCCATCTAGCATTAACGAAGTACATTCCAACTCTTTCTGCCTCTTCCTTGATGGACTCTGTTGCTTGTTTCTTTGTTCCAACGAAAAGACCAGATTTGCCGTTTTGCTCAACTTCTCTTATACAGAAGTAAGCTTCCTCAACCTTTTTAACTGTTTTTTGAAGGTCGATGATGTAGATGCCATTTCTTTCTGTGAAGATGTATTCCGCCATTTTAGGGTTCCATCTTCTTGTTTGATGTCCGAAATGAACACCTGCCTCTAGTAATTGTTTCATTGATATAACGCCCATTTTTCTTTCCTCCTTATGGTTTTACTCCTCCACCTGCGTGTTTTTTAAAGGAAAACTGTTTCCAGCACCATTCCTAACCGCATAGTGTGTGTATTTTACTGATATAGTATATCATATGCCGCTTTATATTACAAGCATATTTTACAATTTTATTTCCTTTTTTCGCGTTTTCTTCTGTTTTTTGCAAGGTCTTCTTGTTCGATTAACACAAGGTCATCACCTATTACGTTAATCTTGTCCCACGGTATTACGTAGTCATCCTCCCGACCCAAAATCCCAAAAAATTTGTAGCGCCCCGGGACTATAAGCGCTCTCACCGTTCCGCTATCCAAGTCAATTTCACAATCGCCAATATAGCCAAGCTTGCTACCGTTCGAGAGGTTAACAACCTCCTTGTACCGCAATTCTGATAATGTCACAGTCCACCCCTCCCACAATACTTTTCTAACATTATATTATGGGAGGGGCTGTACTTATTACTTTGTTAATTTTTGTTTCCACCACGTTTGTGTTGCAAGGGTGGAGAGTCCATCTGTAAGATGGGTTGAATCGCTCTCGTATATGACTTTTCCGACACCATTTTCGTATTCTATATAGTTAACAGCAGTGTTGTCACTCCACTCCACTTTATAAAGATCCTTCAGCTCATAGCCATGCAAGTGGCAAAGGTAGGTTTTGATTGCTGTTCCATGGCACGCAATTACAACCGTTTTCCCTTCTTCCTTCACAATTATTTCGTTAATAACCTCAATCATACGTTGTTGAAGCTCCTTAATAGACTCGCCATTTGGCATCGTGTGGCGGTGCGGGTAGTGCTCCCAGGTGTGGTAGCTATCCCTATGGTTTGTCAGCAGTTCGTCCCACGTTTTGTTTTCCCAGTCACCACCGTTGATTTCCCTAAGTCGCTTATCTGTTGTAATATCAACTTCCCTATCCCCTTTTATTGCAAGTGCAGTTTTATATGCACGTTGCAAGTCACTTGAGTACATCACATCAAAATTTATATCCGCAAAACGCGCACTTAAGCAAGCAAGCTGCGCAATTCCGTTTTCTGTTATATCTCCATCCGATTGACCTTGAAAAAACCTATTTTTGTTTCCAACTGCCTCGCAATGGCGCACTAAGTATAGCTTTGTCATTATTTACCCCTTATTTATTGATTTGAACGCTTCCAATTATTTCCTTTACATCACCGATGCCGTTGTTTTTCATATATTCTTCAATACCGTCGATAACATCAACAGGTGCAAGTGGGTTTGAAAAAATAGCTGTGCCTACTGCTACAGCGCTTGCTCCCGCCATCATAAACTCAACCGCATCATCACCGCTTGAAACACCCCCCATACCGATAATAGGCAGGTCAACCGCATTTGCCGCTTGCCATATCATTCTAACCGCCACCGGCTTTATTGCAGGACCGGAAAGACCGCCAATATTTTGGGAAAGGATTGGTCTTTTTGTGTTTATGTCGATACGCATACCAACAAGTGTGTTTATTAGGGAAAGTGCATCGGCCCCGCCCTCTTTTGCCGCTCTTGCCATTTCACCAATATCTGTAACATTTGGAGAAAGCTTTACGATTAGCGGTTGGCGGCTAGCCTTTTTAACTTTATCTGTAATCTCAAACAGAGTCTTTGGGTTTGTGCCAAAGGCAACTCCCCCCTCTTTAACATTTGGGCAAGATACATTAAGCTCCAGCAGGTGGATGCCTGTATCCGCACAAATCCTAGCCATTTCGCAGTATTCGTCTATTGTGTTTCCCGCAAAGTTTGCTATTATTTTAGTGTCAATTTTAAGCAAATTAGGCAGAATATATTTAATAAAGCTATTTATGCCTGGATTTTGCAGACCAACGCTATTTAATATGCCCATTGGTGTTTCCGCAATTCTTGGTGGTTTATTGCCTTGTCGTTCTTTTAGCGTCAGACCCTTAACCGCAATAGCGCCAAGACGTGAAAGTTCAAAATACTCGCCATACTCCTTACCAAACCCAAACGTTCCCGATGCTGTAACAACAGGGTTTTTCAAATGCACCCCACAAATATCCACACCCATATTAAACATTAAAATCAACCTCCTCCGCTTTGTAAACAGGACCCTCCTTGCAAACGTGGGAGTACCTAAACTCCACATCCTTCATACGTGACTTTACCTTGCACGCACAAACTAGGCAGGCGCCAATTCCGCACCCCATACGTTGTTCCATAGATACCTCGCAAGGAATTTTTGCTTCCATAGCAATCTTTGCAATGCACTCAAGCATCTTAAACGGGCCGCAAGCGTATATTATATCATAGCTTTCCTCTTTGATTGCCTCTTGCAAAACGTTTGATACAAAACCTTTTATACCATAGCTTCCGTCGTCAGTTGCTATATATGTTTTACGACACACTTTCGTAAAATAGTTTTCCATTGTTACCAATTTTTTTGTTCTAAATCCCAAAATGCTATCACAAACCTCCACATTTTTGGCCGTTAGAAACAGTGGATAAATACCAATTCCCCCACCAATAACAAGAGCTTTTTTTACACCCTTTGTTGTAAACCCCCTACCAAGAGGACCCAAAACATCAAGGCTATCACCAACGTTGCAAGCGGCAAGCCACTTCGTTCCCTCTCCCTTAACCTCAAAAACAAAGGTAAGCTTGTCCCCAACCGCATCAAAAATGCTGATAGGGCGACGAAG
>CAZMCJ010000101.1:0-4437 GCA_964564795.1 uncultured Eubacteriales bacterium
AAAATTCAGAGGCGTATTTTGATTTAAAACAAAAATCAGGAAGTTTAAGTCTCGCACCAAAATCCCGTCAATCTGTGCATCATTATTTAGCTCCTCAATAAGCAATAGAAGCTCATCCATTTTCGTTTCTGACCCTAGCTCATATGTTCTTGAGTAAAATCCAACTTCGGCACATCCTTTCGCCTTGTTTGCCACATATGTTTTGGAGGCATTGTCGTCCCCCACTATAACAACCGCAAGCCCCGGTGTTTTGCATATTTTTTCAAGCTCCGAAACTTCCGCCTTTATGCGCTCCCGAACGGCGGCGCTCACTTTTTTTCCATCAATTATTATTGGCATTTTAGGCATCTCCTTTTTTTATCCTTTTTCTTATATATATAAGTAGCGCACCGCTTGCTATTGTTAGAAGTATTGCAAGCAGCTGCGAAACCCTAATTCCTGTTGAAAATAAATACAAGCTGTCAGATCGCATACCCTCGATTATTGAGCGTCCAAAGCCATACCACAAGGTGTATAGCAAGAATACCTCGCCATCAAACTTTTTATGTTTATAATATTTGCCAATAAGTATTATTCCGATAAAGTTCCAAACAGACTCGTAAAGGAATGTTGGGTGCACCATAATACGCTCCCCCAAATGCTCAATCTCCATAGCAAAAAGGCTTGTGGTTTCGCCACCGAATGCCTCTCTGTTCATAAAGTTGCCCCACCTGCCAATTGCTTGTCCAATCATAAAGGAAACACCCATAACATCAAGTATTTTTAGTATGGGAAGCCGCCTTGCCTTGCAATAGAAATATGCGCTTACCGTTGCGCCAATTATTGCGCCGTAAATTGCAATGCCACCCTCCCAAATTTTAAACATATCCCAAACGTTATCGTAAATGCTAAGGTTGAATAAAACATAGTAAATTGGGGCGCAAATTATTGCAATTGGTGCGCAAATCATAATTCCATCGAGTACGTGTTCCTCGTTTATGCCCTCATACTTTACCATTCTAAGGGCGTAGATAATAGCTAGGGCAAAGCCAAATGCAATGATGATACCATACCAATAAATTTCCTTGCCAAAAAGGCTAAAGGCAACCGGGTTTGGGTCCACACTAATTCCTAGACTCGGAAAAATTATGGGGTTAAAGACTTTATTCATTTTGTGTTCCTTTCAGATTGGTAGAAGAATTTGGTGGCAAGATTGCTCCCGCCACCCTTTGATTAAAATTAGTTTGGAAGTATAACTGATAGAGCCATATTCTCAATTTTGAAGGTTTCATTCAAAATTTCCATACAGTAATCATACGATATTTCTTTAAAAAGGTCAATAACTTGCAGGTAGTCAAACCCTGCAAAATAGTAGGTAATAAAATTGTTTGCAATTGCTTCAACGGAGTTAAATTCCTTAATATACTTGCCATAGATGTTTTTCTTTGCCGTTTCAAAATTTCCTTTATTGTCCGTTTTTTTCATACTTTCTATTGTTTCAAGTAGCTTTTCTTGAACTTTTTTATAGTTTTCGCTCTCCCCCGAAAAGAGGTATGCAAAAAAACCACGTCCTGTTAGCGTTTCCTTGCTAAACTCGGCATTGATGTCACCGCTTTTGTAAAGCTCCTCGTAAAATGCGCTGGATTTTCCGCCAATCATCTCAAGCAAAATCTCCCCCGCAAGCTCATTTTTAACAAAATCACTGCCAGTTAAGTTTTTTGTTTGGTTTTTTATCCCTATCATAAACAGTGGCAACGCAACGGGCAGTTTTTGCTCCACATATGGTGAGGCAATTGCCTTTTCGTCGGTATCGTACTTTGTTTCCACCTCTATTGGTGGTGCCTTCTTCAGAATTTTGTCGCACACCGCAAGTACGTCCTCCATCTTTTGGTCACCCACCACGCACAGTACCATATTATTTAGGTTGTAAAACGTGTTATAGCAATCATAAAGTGTTTGGTCGTCAATTTTGGAAATGCTTTCAATCGTACCTGCAATGTCAATCTTAACAGGGTTTTTATCATAAAGTGCACCTAAAAGATTAAACATAACCCGCCAACTGCTGTCATCGTCATACATAGTTATCTCTTGCCCGATTATCCCCTGCTCCTTTTCCACGCTCTCCTTGGTGAAGTACGGTTTGGAAACGAAGGACACCAAAATCTCCAAACTTTCTATAAAGTTATCCGTTGTGGAAAACAGGTATGCGGTTTTATCAAACCCTGTGAATGCGTTTGCAGATGCTCCTGTTTTAGAGTATTTCTCAAATGCGTTGCCGTCCTCGTCATCAAACAGCTTATGCTCCAAAAAGTGGGCAATACCGTCGGGCACCGTCAACCACTCGTCATTTCCATTTATTTTAAACGTCCTATCCACCGAGCCAAACTTGGTTGCAAAAATAGCATAGCTTTTTGCAAAACCCTTTTTGGGGATTACCGCCACTTGTAGCCCGCTTTTGTGTTTTTCAAGGATAACCTGCTCGCTTAAAAATTCACTTTTAATCATCTTCAATATCTTCACCTCCGCTTAGCACAAAAACTGTGTTCGCCTTTATTTTTTGAGCCGCCTTTATTGCGTCTTCCTTTGTAACTGCGTTAACCTTTACAACCGCCTCCTCAACCGTTATCGGCACTTTGAAAAAGCTTTCACCAACTGCAAAATCCTCCATTGCATATTGGCTGTCGTTATATGACCTTAGCGAGTTTATGATGCTAATTTTCGTTGCCAAAAACTCCTCATCGGTAACCACACCATTCTTTAGATCGTTAAGCTGGTTTATTATTTCCGCCTTGGCTACCCCTAAATTTTTGTTTTCCACCCCGCTGTAAACAGTTATCTGCCCATTTGCTTTGGAGTACCTCGCCGCTGCATAATAGCAAAGTGAAAGCTTTTCTCGCACATTCATAAAGAGTTTTGATGTTGGGCCGCCACCCCAAACAGAGCTTGCAAGCAGCATAGGGAAGTAGTCGGCATCGTCCCCCGTCACCCCTGTTGTAAATGTCATTGTCAGCTTGCACTGGTTTATATCAATCTTTTCTGTAATTTCCCCTTTTTCGCTACACTCAAGGTTGCTCGCACCTTTTTTAACCCTGCCACCTTGCAAATCGCTAAACAGGCTAACCGCCCTATCGTGGTTATCCCCTATAACGGTTATGGTAATCTCACTATCCTCAAGCATTTTTTGGTATGCGCTATATAGCATCTTGCCGTCAATCTTGTCAATATCCTCTAGCTTTCCCATCTCGCTCAGGGCATACGGGCTGTCTCCCCACATAATCTCGGTGCATTTTTCAATGCCATACGTGGTTTTATCGTTAATTTTGCTCTCTATGCGCTCACGCAGATTTTTCTTCTCAATCTCCACAATTTCCTCATCAAACCCGCCATTTTTAATCTTTGGCTCCATAATAACAGCCTTTAGGATATTTAGCACCGCTGTTTCAACATCCTCGTTATTAATGGCATACTTGTTCTTCAAAAAGCTTGATGTGAAGGACATAATTTGGTATGCCCCCTTTTTGCGGACACTGGCGGCAAGGGAAGCTCCATACTCATTTTGCAGTGCGATATTAAGTCCTCTTTGCCCGTCATACCTCCCGCAGCTAGTCTTTAAAATGTCGGGTATTAGTGCGTTTACTGTGTTGCTATCACTCCTTAGCTCCTGTGCAAAGGCAATGCTAATAAATTTTGTTTTAAATTTATCTGTTTTAATAAAGTTTATATTCATTCTTCACCTCGTTACTTAATAAACGCTGATATTTTAACCAGATTGTTGTCCGTAGTAAAATTTTCAACGTTGTATAGAAATAGTATATCCAAAAGTTTGTAACTGTCAATAAGTTTTTGCGTGTCGCCATTAAAATATCTCATATCCAGCATATAAATCTCCTCGTAATGGTTTGCCAAAAATGGCACAAGTGCGTGGGCATAGCTATCTTTTATAACCATAAGCTTTTTGCCATTTTTTTGGGACGATGTTATTTTAACCAGCGAGTGGTTTCCATCAAGGAAAACGCTGTATTTATCCTTTGTTGCAAGCTTATCGTAGGAGTAAAGCCCCTCCATCTCGCCACCCTCGCCCACGAACTCAACCTTAAACTCCCGTCCCTCTTTTAGGCTAAAGGCAAGTATTTCATCAGGAGGAATTGATTTTATGGTCGCCTTTGACCACGTTGTTCCATAAAATTCCCTTGTTAATGTTTCAATATTATAGTCGCCGTTATCCTCGTAGTAGATTTGCTCCAGCCCCATCGACTTTGCAATATCCGTATATGCAAGATATGCTCCAAATGTGGTGTAGTGGTGGTCTGTCCTGTAATAAATTTGATTTTTTGCGTCACCATTCATCAGTCTTTGCGGGGTGATAAAATTAACGTTTTCTATAAGTTCCTCTTTCGCCCTTTCCATCGTTTTTATTTGGCTATCATTATAAGCATATGGTGGCAGCCACTCCTCCAT
>CAZMCJ010000102.1:0-4346 GCA_964564795.1 uncultured Eubacteriales bacterium
AAATGTCGCATCCTTCTCAATGCACTTTTCAACAACCTTAACCCCTGTTATCATTCCCATAGAGTTGCAACCGTTAACAGCCATTATGCTTTGTGTTTCGTTATCGATTTCCATAGAAAAATCTTTGGCAACAACACCCTCGGCAACTCGCTTTAAGTAAATACTCATTCTGCTAACGCCGTGTGATTCAATTCCGCAAAGATCCGCATCTACCAAACTATCTGCAATAATAAATGTCTCATCCTCTTTAATTTCACTCGCAATTAACAGGCTTTGGCAATACCCTCTAAGTACTTTATAATCTATATTGTGTGTCATATTATTCCCCCACAAAATATTCGTTTATAATCTCTGCACCCTTATCGTTAAGAGTTGCATCAACCCATTTTCTATCATAAATCCTCTTTGCAATTTGGTCGTATGAAATTTGCTCGTTGTTGTACATAATCTTTGCTTTTTCAAGTGCTTCTTTAGCGTCTTTTTCCCTTATAACCGCAACGCCATCAGCATCACCCACAATAATATCACCTGGGAAAACCACTTGACCTCCAATAGCAACCGGAACATTTATCTCCCCCGGTCCATTTTTATATGGTCCCTTTGGCTGTGCACCACGTGCATAAACCGGGAACTCCAATGTTTCAAGTGTATCAATATCTCTTATGCACCCGTCAATCAAAAATCCTGCTATACCTTTTGATTTTGCGTAGCTAAACATAATATCGCCGCACAAAGAATGGTTCATACATCCCTCTCCATCAACAACAATAACATCGCCTGGTTGTGCCATATCAATCGCTTTGTGAAACATTAGGTTGTCACCAAGTGGTGCTTTAACTGTAATTGCACACCCTAAAAGTGGCACCTTGTTAAATGGTCTAATTGCTGTGTCCACGCATACAATTCTACCCATATTGTCTGATATATTTGCAACGGGAACACCGCGAAACCCCTCTATCAATTCCTTGCTTGGTCTTTTTACCTTTGTGTATATTCTAAGTCCTGCTGGCATAATTTTATTCTCCTTTATTATCGTAATATGTGTATAAAATACTGTGGTCGTTTTCTCCAAACCCTTCTGCGCTAAGTTCTTTTAGCATATCAAGTGTGCTACTTGTAAGGCGCGGGTCAAACCCTCGCTCCTTTGCCGCAATCATTGCATTGCTAAGGTCCTTTATTTGCAAATCCGCCCTAAATCCAGCCTTAAAGTTACCTTCAATCATAGCCGTCAGCTTGCTATCCATAACCGCACTTCCCGCCATTCCGCCTTTTATTGCATCGCGCACCTTATTTTCATCAACACCATATAGGCGCGCAAGTTTCATCGCCTCGCTTATTGCCGCAAGAGTTGACGCAACAATCATTTGGTTTACAAGCTTTGCAACATTTCCCGCCCCAATTTCGCCAATTAATACAATTGAACTTCCCATACACTCCAAAATGCATTTGTACTTTTCAAACACATCAGCTTCGCCACCAATCATAATGGAAAGTGTTCCATCTTTAGCCTTTGCCTCTCCACCACTAACTGGTGCATCAAGCATTTTAACATTTTTTGTTTCTAGAATTTGTGCAATTTCTAATGTGCCCGAGGGTGAGATTGAGCTCATATCAATAAGAATATGCCCACTTGTAAGTACATCTATTATACCATTTACCACATTTAGCACATTTGGCGTGTTTGGCAACATTGTAATTATAACTTTAGCATTTTTTGCAACCTCGCAAGGCGTTTTTGCAACAAATGCTCCTAACTCCACCATCTCTGGGTATGCAGTATCCACCCAGTCGTTTATGTAAAGCGTATGCCCATTTTTAATAAGATTTTTTGCCATTGGCTTGCCCATTATGCCAAGCCCTATAAAGCCAATATTCATATTTACTATCTCCCTTTTATTTGATTAAAGTATGTTTTTGCAGAATTGCTTATTAGCGACAAGTCTGCACTCATCACAATAAACTTAACGCCTTTTTCCGACCAATAGTTAACTTCATCACCATTTGCCGCTATGATGCCAACATCTTTGCCTGCTTTTAAAGTTTTTTCAATTATAATATCAATTGCTGTTGTAACTTTTTCGTGCTTTATATCTGCCGTTACACCAAAGGCTTGTGATAGATCATTAGGACCTATAAATATAACATCTATGCCATTGACTTTTAATATTTCATCTAAATTATTATAAGCATCTAACGTTTCGCAGTAGCAAATACTCATCACATTAGCATTGGACATTTGTGCATATTCTGCTCCGTTCATAATGCCGTATCCTGCGCAGCGTTGGCTATACGCAAATCCACGATACCCCTCTGGCTTATATTTTGCGCTCTTAACAACATGCTGTGCTTGCTCTTGTGTGTTTATATTTGGCACTTGAACTCCCATAGCACCCGCATCAAGTGCTTGTAAAATTTGTGGTTGATCAAAATCCCTAACACGAACGATTGGTGTAACCTCAAAAAGCTCTGCAGCTCTTATAACGTTAACCATAGATTCTTTGCTCATAGCTGTATGCTCATTATCTATAACAATAAAGTCAAATCCGCTCATACAAACAACCTCTGTAACCGCTGGGTCACTACTTTTAATAAATGTTCCTACGCAACATTTTCCGTCTGCAAGCATTTTTTTAACTTTGTTTTCTCTTATCATAGTGCTTTCTCCTTACTTTTTTCGTTTTCGTCCCTAATTTTAAATGCCATATCTTCAGAAAGCTTTGCCTTTTTGCCAAACATTGGTGATACAAGGGTAAAAATTGTTATAGCAAAAATTATTGGAGCGATTGGGTTTTTTGCACAAGATGATATAAAGAATTCTCCATAGCTTCCGTTTGCAAGGTCTACCCATCGTCTTAGGTTTTCTTCCATAAGTGGCCCTAATATAAGTGCCAAAACAATGGGGGCTCTTGGCAAGTCCATTTTTGTCATCAAGTAACCAACAAGTGCAAATAATGCCATAATAAAAACATCAAACATACTGTTTTGCACACCAAATGTACCAATTACACAAAGAAGTAATATAACTGTGTTCATAATAGGCTTTGGCACTTTTAAAAGTTTTGCAAAGTATGGTGCGCAAAACAGCCCTAGCACTAAAATAAGCACGTTAATTATAAGCATTCCTATAAATATTGCTGAAACCAAATTGAAGTTTGTGCTAAACAAAGTAGGCCCTGGTGTTAATCCATGGATAATAAATGCGCCAATTAAAATTGCTGTTACCGCATCTCCAGGTATACCAAGTGATAGCAGTGTTATCATTGCACCGCCTGTGCAAGCGTTGTTTGCCGTTTCTGCCGCAACCACACCTTCAATAGCGCCACTTCCCATTTTTTCAGGATTTTTGGACATTTTTTTCTGCTGTGCATACGCAACAATTGAGGCTATTGTTCCGCCCGCTCCCGGTATCGCACCAACAATTACCCCAATAATGCTTGAGCGCATAAGGTTGGCCCTATTACCTTTTAAATGTTTAAAACATTGCAGCGGATTTTTAATTTCGGCAATTTGCTCTCCCTTTCTTTCCTTATACTTTTTCTCTGTGCTAAGCAGTATCTCGGTCATCCCAAACAAACCTATCATTGCCGCAGTAAAGTTAACTCCGGAAAATAGGTACATACTGCCAAATGTAAAACGCGGAACCGCAGCAACAGGATCAAAACCTATTGTTGCTACAATTAGTCCTATAAGCCCTGATATAAGACCTTTAACAGTTGAACCAGGCGAAATATATGCCATAATACTAAGCTCTGCCTTTTGTGAAAGTTGTAGTGCAGCCAAATGCCATATAGCGCCAACTCCGTTGTGAGCAACCTTAACTTGATTTGTTTTTGCAGATGTCACAAAATCTTCTATTGTTTTATAAGGCGAATCAGCCTTTACGTAAACAACACCTGTATCTGATACCACTTGTGCAACAGGTTGGAACTCATCAATCTTAATATCTGGCATACCACCATAAGGCATTAGCACCAAAGTTTGAGAGTTAAAGTAAAGGGTTTGTCCATCTGGTTTCGCTGTCATAATTTCACTTGCTGCAATTGCCCCCTTGGATTCGCCTTTATTAATTGGAACAACATTCACACCTAGTTCTCTTTGCATTTCCGGAATGAGTGCTCTTGTTGTAAGGTCATTGCCCCCGCCTGCTCCACTTGGAACGAGAAAAGTGATATCACCTTTTGGATACTCAAGATTTTTTTCTGGTGCAGGTGCAACTGCCGATGGTGTGCTTGGAGTTGTTGCCAGTGGTGCCGGTTTAGATGCGCACCCTACTACCGTTGTCGCAACAAGCATTGCACTTAGAATGATTCCAATGTTCTTTTTCATATTTTGCCTCCCTATCTAAT
>CAZMCJ010000103.1:0-4286 GCA_964564795.1 uncultured Eubacteriales bacterium
TATGTCATCTATAAAACGCCCTATTTTTAAGGGTCAAAAAAGGGTGTTTTTTCACTCATTTTTTGCTCTAAAACCGTCTCCAAACCACTATATGTTGTGGTTAACTTCTATTTTTCGCCCTCTGAACCACAATACGTCATCAGAATTATACTCTCAACGTGCACGGTATGGGGGAACATATCCACTCCCGCGGCTTTTTGGAGGGTGAAGCCTAGTGTTTTAAGGTAAGCAATATCCCTTGCCATTGTTGCGCTATCGCACGACACATACACGATTTTTTTGCATCCCATATCTGCAATTGCCTTTAGCGTACCTTCGTCGCTTCCTTTACGTGGTGGATCTAATATCACAACATCTGCCTTTTTGCCCTCTTTTTGCAAGCTAGCTGCGATTTCCTTCGCGTCTCCGCAGAAGAACTCCACGTTATCAACGTTATTCACCTTTGCGTTTTCTTTGGCATTTTTGACTGCGTCCTCCACAATCTCCACCCCAATAACCTGTTTTGCCACCTTTGCCGCCATCAGTGTTATCGTTCCAATTCCGCTATACAAATCCACCACCCTGTCCCCTTTTTTGATGTCCGCAAACTCAATTGCCTTCTCATAAAGAACCTTGGTTTGGGTTGGATTAACTTGATAAAAGCTGTTAGGCGAAATCTTGAACTTATTTCCACATAAGGTGTCCTCAATTGTGCTTTTGCCCCACAGTGTTACATTTTCTTTGCCTAAGACGTTGTTATTTGCACCTTTATTTATATTTAAGATTATGCTTTTAATATCCGGACTTACCTTTCGCACACGTTCTGTAAGCACCGGTAGCTCCAAAACATCCCGCACATTACTTACTATAACCGCTATAATTTCGCCACTTTGCGCTCCACTACGCACAAAAACTCGCCTTATATCACCTTTATTTGTCCCCTCGTCGTACGGTTTTACCCCAAACTCGTTCATAAAGTCCACAACAGTTTTGGCGATGTTTACACAAACACTATCCCCAATGTAGCAATCTGCAAACTCTATAATGTTGTGACTACGTTGAGTATAAAACCCAAAAATCGCCCTGCCATCTGCATTTTTACCAATGGGGAACACCATCTTATTTCGGTACCTATATGGGTTATCCATTCCGATGCACTCCACTTTTTGCTCCCAATCAATCTTTGCAATCTTCCTTATATTATCCAAAATAAAGCCGCTCTTAAGTTCAAGCTGCGCCTTATAATTAATGTGCATAAGGTTGCACCCACCGCATCTTTTATAAACCTCGCACCTAGGCGTTACTCGGTTTTTGGAGGGAGTAATTATCTTTTCCACCCGCGCATATCCATACCCTTTTTTAACATTTATTATTTTAATTTGAAGAATATCCCCGTCTACAGAATTTGGCACAAATACAACAAAACCGTCAATTCTGCACACCCCTTCGCCAACATTTGTGACTCCTTCTATTGTAACTTCGTAAATTTCGTTCTTTTTAATCATATTAACACCTCACTTAATGATATTATATAAAATATTGTCGGTAAATGCAATTAAATTATTTACACTTTAGTATTATGATGATATAATTATTAGATGTGAAAATAAAGGAGGGTGTGAAAATGAATATTGGTTTTGACCATGAAAAATACTTAAAAGAGCAATCAAAATATATCTTGGAGCGAGTTAATAGCTGTGGAAAGCTATACCTTGAATTTGGTGGGAAACTGATGAATGACCTCCATGCCAAACGTGTTTTGCCGGGATTTGATGAAAATGCAAAAATTAAGCTTTTGCAAAAGCTTAGGGATAAAGTTGAAATTGTTATTTGCGTTTATTCGAGGGATATTGAACGCAATAAAATAAGGGACGATTTTGGAATTACATATGACCTTGAAGTCTTCAGGTTGATTGACGACTTGCGTTTTTATGGGCTTGATGTTAACAGCATTGTGATAACACGATTTGATAACCAACCGGCTACCAAAGTTTTTATTGCAAAGCTTGAACGCAGAGGCATAAAGGTTTATACACATACGGTAACAAAAGGATACCCCACTGATGTGGATACCATTGTTAGCGACGATGGCTACGGCGCCAACTCATACATTGAAACCCAAAAGCCAATTGTTGTTGTTACTGCCCCAGGTCCTGGTAGTGGCAAGCTTGCCACCTGCCTTAGCCAGCTTTACCACGAGTATAATCGGGGGGTTATTGCGGGATACTCTAAATTTGAAACCTTTCCAGTATGGAATGTGCCACTAAAGCACCCGCTAAACATTGCTTATGAGGCTGCAACCGCCGACCTTAATGACATTAATATGATTGACTCCTTCCATCTAGAAAGCTATGGAACAATGTCGGTTAACTATAACCGAGATATTGAGATGTTCCCTGTAATTAGGCGCATTATCGAAAAAATTACAGGCAAGCCATCCATATATAACTCCCCAACTGATATGGGGGTTAACCGCGTTGGCTTTGGGATTATTGATGACGACGTAGTACGTGAGTCATCCAAGCAAGAGATTATCAGGCGCTATTTTAAAACAGCGTGTGAATACAAAAAAGGACTGTGCGACAAGGAAACCTTTCAACGCTTGAAACTTATTATGGAGGAGCTTTCCCTTAAGGAAACAGATAGGCTGGTGGTTCTGCCCGCTCGTGAGCGCGCAGCTAGCCTTGCCTTCTTCTGTGATATAGATTCATCAACAATTTGCCAGGTTGTTTCCATTGCCCTGCCTGATGGAACTATTATAACAGGTCGCAACTCTTCCCTTATGACGGCATCATCTGCTTGCCTTCTAAACGCAATAAAGCATCTGGGGAATTTGCAGGACGAAATTCACCTTATTTCTCCACTTGTTATTGAGCCGATAATTGACCTTAAAACCAACCTTTTGTTTGAAAAAACCGGGGTTTTAAATATCGAGGAAACACTCCACGCTCTTTGTATAAGTGCTGCAACAAACCCAACTGCACAGCTTGCAATTAAAAAGCTATACCTTCTTCGCAACTGCTGTGCCCACTCTACCTCTATGCTTAACACTACGGAGGAGCAAATCTTTAGACGCTTGGGTGTTGATATTACTTGTGACCCTAATTATCAATCGGAAAATTTATATTATTTCTAATTAAAAACCACCTAAGTTAATTCTTTGGTGGTTTTTGTTTAAATTTTGTTTTTTTTTAACAAATGTAGATATTTTTATTGATATATGTTACATTTATATTAGCAAAATAAGTCAGGCTCAAAATAGAGCTTTTAAAGGAGCATATTTATGAACAATAACGCTGACTGTCAATCATGCTTTTGCACTTCAGAGGAGTTTTCACGCAACATAATGGAAAAGCTTAGTGCATCAACAGCAACCCAGTACTCACTTGTTTCCTTGGATTATGATAACTTCAATTTTATAAATGGCCTCTTTGGATATTCCATAGGGGATATTGTATTGCAAAAAATGGAGCAACACTTTGCGCAAGGGTTGTCAGATGGTGAGTTTTTTACTCGTATTTACGCCGACCACTTCATCTTTTGGGTTAAATCCACCACTCCACAAAAATTAATTGAGCGATTTACCAACCTTACCGATACTCATCAGTTCTTGCAAGGTATTTTACCACCACATTATCACCTGGTGTGTAGCGGGGGTATTACCAACGTTTATAACGATGATGTAAGCTTGTCCGACTTGCTAGACAGGGCAAACTTTCCACGCAAAAAGGCAAAGGGCAACCACAAAAGCCTCTTTTTCTTTTTTGATACCCATATGGACAAAGAGCTCAGTTGGAAGAAAATAATTACCCTTACTATGATGGAATCCCTCAAAAACAACGAATTTGAGATGTATCTGCAACCAAAAATATTAATGTCTAGCGGTGAAATTGTTGGCGCTGAGGCACTTGCCCGCTGGAACAGTAAAAAATATGGTATGATTTATCCTGACCATTTTATACCGGTTTTTGAGCAAAACAGCTTTATAAAGCAACTTGACTTTTTTATGCTGGAGCAGGCAGCACTTTTCATCAAAAAGTGTATTAAAGAGGGCAAACCTCCCCTCCCAATATCCATTAATTTTTCAAAACATCATATGAACTCACCCTGCTTTGCACAGCGTGTTTTTCAAACTGTTAATAAACATGGAGTGCCTACAAATTTAATTGAAATTGAGCTTACAGAAAGTGTCTTTACCCACGATTATCAAACACTTATTAACATTGCAGGTGAACTAAAATATTTGGGGTTTAAGCTCGCGCTGGACGATTTTGGAAAGGCATACTCCTCCCTTAACAACCTTAAGA
>CAZMCJ010000104.1:0-4043 GCA_964564795.1 uncultured Eubacteriales bacterium
CCCTGCAATCACACCCGAAACAAGTAATATGGGTAAATATGCAAAGATAAAAATGTTTGAATAAACAAGGGAGATCCCTAAAATCTGCCCGATATTATGCGCCACCCCACCCGCAATGCTAAGGATTAGGTAGGACACCCTATCTTTAAAAATATACATCAAAATTGCCATAACAAATAAGGATATAAGCCCACCGCACAAGCTAACCCCACCCGCCACCGCACCCCTTGTTAAAAAAACAAAAAAGCTCTTTAGTGCTGCAATGCCAAGCGCTCGCCCTATACCTAAAAAAAATAGTGCATACATAACAACAATGTTGGAAAGCCCAAACTTAACCCCCGGCACCACAATGGGAAGCTGTGGTAGCGCACCCTCCACAACGGACAGCACAAGTGCTATTGCAAAAAGTATGGCGGTTAGCACCAAGTCTTTAGTTTTTTTTATATCCCTATTCTCGCCTCTCATCTTACCGCCCCTTTACTTTGAAAATCCATCAATTCCTGAATTGTTCCCAATTTCTACCTTTAAAACAAGCTTGTTTGGCAAGCAAACAGCGCTCTCCCCCGCAATTTTTATCCGCCCCGTATTCACACAAATTTTATCGGGGCAATCGGAAGTTTCAAAGGCAATAGAGCCATCAGCGTATAGGTGAAATGTTACGTTTTCATAATTATCAACACTAAAGGTTTCTTCTTTTTGTTCGTTTAACTTTATCCTTTTTATTAAAGTGTTTTCGTAGTAAATGCTTGCTGTTGTGGCTGTTCCAAAAACTGTCTTATAGGCAAAAATTCCTCCTATCCCAATAACAAGGATAGCTATTATTATAAAAGTGTCTGATTTTTTAAAAAAATTCAAAAAATTCTCCTCCATTTATGGTGTTAACTTAAATAATACCATAAACGAAGGAAAATTGAAATATTAATTTTTATTTGGAGTATTTCTCGCGTGGGGTGTATGTTGTATGTAGCAAATGGTGCGCCTTATGCGAGCCCGGCTTTTCAAAATATATGTCGTAAAGCTCTTTTATCGCTGGGCTTTCGTGGCTCTTTCTAAGTGACATATTTGCGTCCAAATCATAAAGACCCCTTGAACGCATTTGGTGCAAATCCTCAAAATTCATAGTATCTGCCGACCAAATTGGTTGCCCTCCACCATTAACGCATCCCCCCGGGCACGCCATAATCTCCACAAAGTGGTAAAACTTCTCCCCGCTTTGTATTGAATCAAGCAGTTTTTTAGCATTGGAAAGACCGCTTGTAACCGCCACCTTAATCTCTGTTCCGCTTAGGTTGTATGTCGCCTCCTTAATCTCTCCTTCTTTGCCCCGCACCTCTGTAAACTCTAGTTTTTCAAGCGGCTTACCTGTTGTAACCTCGCACACTGTGCGAAGTGCGGCCTCTGTAACACCGCCTGTAGACCCAAAGATATGCCCTGCGCCACTTGCAATGCCAAACGGAGCATCAAAATCCTCGTCAGGAAGGCTCTTAAAGCGTATACCAAAGCGTTCAATAAGCCTTGAAAGCTCACGACTTGTAATTGATATATCTATGGAGCGCTCACCATTTGTTGTCATCTCTGGCCGAGCGGCCTCAAATTTTTTAGCTGTGCATGGCATAACTGTTACAACAACTATATCTTTTGGGTCGATTCCCATTTTTTCAGCATAATAACTCTTTGCAACTGCTCCGAACATACCTTGTGGGGAGCGACAGGAGGATAAATTCTTTATCATATCCTTGTAATATGTTTCGCAAAACTTAACCCAACCCGGGCTACATGATGTGATAATTGGGAAAGGACCGTTATTTGCAAGGCGATTAAGGAACTCTGTTCCTTCCTCCATAATTGTTAAATCTGCCGCTGTGTCAACATCAAAAACACCGTTAAATCCCATTCGCCTTAGCGCTGCTGCAAGCTTGCCTTGCGAGTTTGTGCCGATTGGGAAGCCGAAAAACTCACCTATATGCACCCTAATTGATGGCGCAACACCAATAACAACGTGCTTTGTTTCGTCGTGTAATGCGTCAATTACCTCGTCAATTTGGTCATGCTCGTGGAGCGCACCTGTTGGGCAAACAACCGTGCATTGTCCGCAATTTATACACGCAACCTCTTTAAGCTCGTTTTCAAATGCGCAACCAATACTTGTGGAAAATCCTCTGCCATTAACACCTATAACACCAACCTCTTGGTTAGCCTTACACGCAGCAACACATCTTCTGCATAGTGTGCATTTGGAGTTATCCCGCACGATAACGCCAGTTGAGGACTCCCTCTTGCTTGATTTTAGCTCCTCTGGGTTGCCAAAACGAACATCCTCAACCTTGTATGTTTTTGCAAGACGTTGCAACTCGCAGTTTTGGCTGCGTATGCACGTTGTACACTCACGGTTATGGTTGCTTAAAATAAGCTCTAGGGTCATTTTCCTTGCTTTAAGCACGCGTGGGGTAGATGTGAAAACCTCCATCCCCTCGTTAACAGGGTAAACGCAAGCTGCTACAAGGTTTCTTGCCCCCTTAACCTCGCACACGCAAACACGGCACGAGCCAATTGCGTTAATTTCCTTTAAGTAACATAGCGTTGGAATGTCAATGCCCGCACTTTGCGCCGCCTTTAGGATAGTAAAGCTACTATCCACCTTGTAGTCCATTCCATTTATTTTAATATTAACAAAATCCATATTCAAGCCCTCCCTTCCTAACCTTTTCTAATTGCTTTGAACTTGCATTTACCAATACAAATTCCGCATTTTATACATTTTGTATTATCAATCTCATATGGGTTTTTAATTTCGCCACTGATTGCATTAACAGGGCAATTCTTCGCACACAAGGCACAGCCAATGCACTTTGATTTGATAATTTCGTAGGATAACAAATCAACACACACTTTTGCA
Organism: uncultured Eubacteriales bacterium; assembly: GCA_964564795.1. Classification (GTDB taxonomy): domain Bacteria; phylum Bacillota; class Clostridia; order Oscillospirales; family RGIG577; genus CAZMCJ01. Next base: position 2,897 of record CAZMCJ010000104.1, read on the forward strand.
TGGCATTTTTTGTCCACAATATGTGTCACATACTCATCTCTAAAATATTTAAGAGTTGAAAGTACCGGGTTTGGAGCAGTTTGACCAAGACCGCAAAGGGAGTTTTCCTTAACATGGTAGCAAAGCTCCTCAAGCAAGTCCAAATCGGACATTTTAGCATTGCCCATTGTTATCTTTTCCACTATTTCGTAGATGCGCTTCGTTCCAATCCTGCATGGTGCGCATTTTCCACAGCTTTCGTCCACTGTGAACTCAAGGAAAAACTTTGCAATGTCAACCATACAGTTGTCCTCGTCCATTACAATAAGACCGCCCGAGCCCATCATTGAGCCAATCGCTGTTAGTGTTTCATATTCAATCGGAGTGTCAAAGTGTTCATACGGTATGCAACCACCAGATGGTCCACCTGTTTGCGCCGCTTTAAACTTCTTACCATTCGGAACGCCTCCGCCAATCTCCTCAATAATTTCACGCATTGTTGTGCCCATTGGAACCTCAACAAGACCTGTGTTGGTAATTTTGCCACCAAGGGCAAAAACTTTTGTTCCTTTGGAGCCTTGAGTGCCAATTTCTGCAAACCATTTTGCACCATTATTAATAATTTGTGTTATGTTTGCATATGTTTCCACGTTGTTAAGTAGTGTTGGCATACCAAATAATCCCTTAACCGCAGGGAATGGTGGCCGTGGCTGTGGTTCTCCACGTTTTCCTTCAATCGAGGTAATAAGTGCTGTTTCCTCACCACATACAAATGCGCCGGCACCAAGTCTTATCTCCATATCAAAATTAAAGTCTGTCCCCATTATATTTTTTCCTAAAAGCCCGTATTCTCGAGCTTGGTTTATTGCTATTTTAAGCCGTGCTACCGCAATTGGATACTCTGCTCTTACGTAAACATAGCCAATATCCGCACCAATTGCAAATGCTGCTATCGTCATAGCCTCTATTAGGCAATGGGGGTCTCCCTCTAAAACTGACCTATCCATAAATGCGCCGGGGTCACCCTCATCCGCATTACAGCACACATACTTTTTATCAGCCTTTGTCGCCTTGCAAAATCCCCACTTTTTACCTGTGGAAAACCCGCCGCCACCACGACCACGAAGCCCTGAATCTGTTATCTCTTTTATAATCTCGTCAGGCGTCA
>CAZMCJ010000105.1:0-3996 GCA_964564795.1 uncultured Eubacteriales bacterium
CCTGTTTGGGCGGCGCAATTCGTGACCCACTTTCTGGGCGTTCTTATGTTTACCAAGCAATGCGTGTGACGGGTAGTGGTGATGTTAGGAATAGCGTTAAAAATACAATCGAGGGCAAACTGCCACAACGCAAAATATCCAAAACTGCGGCTGCGGGTTATAGCTCATACGGCAACCAAATAGGTCTTGCAACCGGCTTTGTTAATGAGATTTACCATGAAGGTTATGTGGCAAAGCGTATGGAGATTGGCGCTGTAATTGGTGCCGCACCAGCAAGCCACGTTAAGCGTGAGGCACCACAAGAGGGAGATATTATAATCCTTTTGGGCGGAAGAACAGGCAGAGATGGATGTGGTGGTGCAACCGGCTCATCAAAAAGCCACACTGTTGACTCCCTTTCCGATTGCGGAGCTGAAGTGCAAAAAGGAAATGCACCAGAGGAGCGTAAACTGCAAAGATTATTTAGAAATGGCGAGGCAACCCGACTAATCAAAAGATGCAACGACTTTGGTGCGGGTGGCGTTAGTGTTGCAATCGGTGAGCTTGCGGACGGGCTTAAGATAAACCTAGACGCTGTTCCGAAAAAATACGAAGGGCTTGACGGAACCGAACTTGCAATAAGCGAAAGCCAAGAGAGAATGGCTGTTGTTGTTTCAAAAGAGGACGCTGAAATTTTCATAAACCTTGCAAATTCTGAAAATTTGGAGGCAAGCATTGTTGCAGTTGTAACAAAAGAGCCGCGCCTTTCAATCTGGTGGAACAATAAGGAAATCGTTAGCCTATCACGTGAGTTTCTAAACTCCAACGGTGCACCAAAACAGACTGATATGGAGATTGCAAGGGTTGATATTTCTTCCCTTGATGTTTATCCAAATATAGGAAGTGGCACAGAAAAAGAAAAGTATTTAAACCTTATGAGCGATTTGAACATATGTTCACAAAAGGGTCTTATAGAGAATTTTGACAGCACAATTGGTGCAGGTAGTGTAATTCTTCCTTTTGGTGGCAAGCACCAGCTATCCCCCTCACAATTTATGTGCGCACTTTTCCCTGTGTTAAACGGAAAAACTACAACCGCTTCCCTTATGGCATACGGCTTTAACCCTTATGTTTCTGAAAAAAGCCCTTACCATGGTGCAAGCTATGCTGTGCTGGAAAGCGTTGCAAAGATTATTGCTGCGGGTGGCAAGCTTGATAGCTGTTACCTAACATTCCAAGAATATTTTGAGCGCACCAACAACGACAAAATTCGTTGGGGAAAACCACTTTCCGCACTTTTGGGTGCACTAAACACTCAAATTAAAATGGGAATTGGCGCAATCGGTGGCAAGGACTCTATGTCGGGTACATTTATGGATATTGACGTTCCGCCAACACTTTGTTCCTTTGCTGTTTCCACCGTTAATGCTAAAAAGGTTGTTAGCAATCACTTTAAAAAGAGTGGCTCCAATGTTTACCTTATTGACATTGCGTATGACGAAAATAAAATTCCTATTTTTGAAGATGCAAAGAACAAATACAATATGCTTTCAAAAATGATCGATGACGGGGATATACTTTCATCCTTTGCCCTAACATTCGGCGGCATTGCGGAGGCTGTTGCAAAAATGTGCTTCGGTAACCAGTTTGGTTTTGAGTTTAATGTAACTGAAAGCGATATATTCAAGATAAACTATGGCTCAATTTTAGTTGAGACCGAAAAAGAGCTTGATGGGTTTAAGCTAATTGGTAAGGTGTGCGACAGTGCAGTAATAACAATCTCCGGCGAGAAAATTGCAACAGCTGAGCTATGTGCAGTCTGGCAAAACACCCTTGAAAAAATCTATCCAACAAAAACAGAGGAGGACAGTGGTGAAGTTACAAACTTTACCTGTGATATCCGCGCATCCCTATCCCCTTCTATAAAGGTAAACAAACCAAAGGTGTTCATCCCTGTATTTCCAGGCACAAACTGCGAGTATGATACAGCTCGTAAATTCAACTTAGCAGGCGGCGACAGCTCTGTAATAGTGTTTAAAAACATAACCCAACAGTATATTGACGAATCAGTCGAGCAAATGGTTAAGATGATAAACGAGTCCCAAATTCTTGCTATCCCTGGTGGTTTTAGCGGCGGTGACGAGCCGGACGGAAGTGGCAAATTCATCGCAACTGTGTTTAGGAATGATCGTGTTGCACACGCTGTTATGGAGCTGCTTAACAAGCGTGATGGTCTTGCAATTGGTATCTGCAACGGTTTTCAAGCCTTAATCAAGCTTGGTCTTGTTCCGTTTGGAGATATTAGGGAGATGAAGGACAGCTACCCCACACTTACCTATAACACAATCGGCCGTCACCTTTCCGGCTATGTTTACACAAAGGTTACCTCCGTTAAGTCCCCTTGGTTTAGCAGTGTTAATTTGGGTGACATTCACGCAATACCAATCTCCCATGGTGAGGGTAGGTTTGTTGCTAGTGATGAAACAATCAAAGAGCTTGCAAAAAATGGACAAATTGCTACCCAGTATGTTGATTTTGCTGGAAATGCGACCATGGACAGCCGCTTTAATCCAAACGGATCAATTATGGCTATTGAGGGTATTACAAGCCTAGACGGCAGGATTTTGGGTAAAATGGGTCATAGCGAGAGGTATAATGAAAGCCTTGCTAAGAATATTGAGGGTAATAAGGACCAAAAGATTTTTGAAAGTGGCATAAAATATTTTAATATTTAATAAATTAAAGGCTGTTGCATTAGCAACAGCCTTTTTTTAAAGTTCTTTATTGTAATAAATACGTATCGATATGATTATTGAGAGAATAAAAAGTATAACCGTTATAATTGGAAGTGCAACTAGCATTTTTTCCAAATATCTTTCTATTTGAAGACTTTTAACTTTCATATCTAAAAACATTACAATTGCAAAAGGTGTAAAAAACACCGGCAACATTATAAGCCTTCCCTTTTCTGCCCCATACTTGAATTGAACAGGAATTGTAATTGCCAAATAAATAAAACCAATACACAAAACCACTGCCGCCGCCAAAAGATTTTGGCTAAACGCGCTACCATCTATTATGCTTATTATAGCCATGATTAAAAACGCAACCATTAAAAATATTGAGCCTAGAATATACTTGGAGATTACAATTTCATTCCTGGAAATAGGCATACTAAGTGCATATTTATCCCACTTTGCCTTCTCATCATACCCCATTGCAGTTAGTGGTAGCACTGCCGCAAAGATAGCCAGAATACCAAATACAGATGAAACATCACCAGTGGAAATTGTGATAAGCGAGTAAAAAATAATAAACAAAAAATACATTCCCACCTGTTTTTTTAAGTTTATCATATCCTTTATAATTAACCCCTTCATTATAACTCCTCCTTTGTGCAGTAAAGCATAATATCTTCAATTGTTGCTTTGTCAATGATAAAATTGGCGGTTAAATTTTGCTTATCCACCAGTGCCTCTACCCCAAAACTATTTTGTCTAAAGCCTTTTACAATATCCTTATCAATCTCATCAAACTCTGCTTTTGAGCATTTTAGTACACCGTAATTATTCAGTAAATCGTCCTTTTGTTCGCAAAACACAAGTCGCCCATTGTGGATTAAGGTTATATAATCGCACACCTTTTCAAGATCGCTTATAATGTGTGATGAAATTAAAATAGAGTGAGTTTCATCTTGCATAAATTCCAAAAATATATCCAAAATTTCGTTACGCACTATCGGGTCAAGCCCACTTGTTGCCTCGTCTAAAATTAATATTTTAGCATCATGCGAGAGTGCAATTGCAATTGACAACTTCATCTTCATTCCCTTGGAATACTCTCTAATCGGCTTTTTAATTGGCAATTTAAACTCTTATGTGAGCCTTTCAAAAGTTCCATTGTTCCATGTTTTATATATATTTTTAAGTACCACTTCAATCTCTTTCAGGTTGAGATTTTCAGGGAAGCAACTTTCGTCTATCACAACCCCAATATTTTCCTTAAAGGATTTTGGTG
>CAZMCJ010000106.1:0-3964 GCA_964564795.1 uncultured Eubacteriales bacterium
GCAAAAGTTTAAAATCGGCGATGTGGTAACACTAAAAGCGACGGCGGAGGATACCCGCCTGAATAATGTTATGTATGCTGTTGGGGGTGGGGACACCCTAGTTGAAAACGGTGCGATGAAAACGGAGTTTGAACCATCAATCGCAGGTGCAAACCCACGTACAGCGGTTGGAATAAAAGCGGATGGCAGTGTTGTGCTGTACGAGATTGACGGGCGAAAGCCAACCTATTCAAATGGGCTGACCCTAGCCGATTTGGCGGAGGAAATGGTGCGCCTTGGGTGTGTTAGCGCCCTTAACCTAGATGGCGGCGGCAGCAGTGCAATGCTTGTGCAAATGGGGGGAGAGGAAGGGTTAACCCTTGTTAACACCCCAACAGATGGCAGGGAGCGTGGTTGCGCAAACTATATATTGCTAGTTAGCAACGGTAAAAAAACGGGCACTCTTGCCAACTTGCACTCCTACCCAAACTCGGTTACAATGCTGAAAAATGCAACGACAACGCTAAGCTTTAAGGGAAGCGACAGCGGATTTAACCCTGTGGCACTTGCAAAGTTGCCAACCCTTACAGCTGATAGCGAGTTCGCTTTGGTGGAGGGTCTAAAAATAACCGCAAAGGAAAGGGTGGGCAAGGATAAAGTAAGCGCCAGCCTAAACGGAATTACAGCAATAATAAACGTGGAAGTTTTGGATAAAGTAGACAGCATAGTGGTGCGAAACAAGGGGGATAAGGCGGAGATTAAAGAAATTAAGCTGCTGCCAAAGGAAACACTTTCCCTAGAGCCAGCTGCAACCTATAAAGCTCGTGATGTAATCGCAGCGCCACAATCCTTTAAGTATGCCCTAGAGGGGGACGTAGGCACAGTTGATGCAAATGGTGTGTTCACCCCGAAGGGTGACGGCGAAACGAAAGGCACGCTAATTGTAACCTATGCCGACAAGGAAAGGCGAATTCCGATAACCATTGTAAAGGACGAAATTCTTTCCCTTAGCAACTATAATAACGGGATAATCACCGCAACGATAAGGCAAAAGGGTGGCGTGATAATCAAGGATGAGGACGTTGCCTTTAAGCTAAACGGGCGAAAGATTGAGTTCACAAAGAATAACGACATCTACACAGCAAGTGTGGACCCACGAGGCAGTGGCTTAAACCGTGTAACGGTGGAGGTTAGGAACTATAACGGTAGCATAAAGAGGGTGTCGAAGGATATTACAATTGCCAAAAGGGATAGTAGCTTTGCAGATATGAAGGCGCATTGGAGCCGTGATTTTGTGGAGTTCTTGAGCGACCAAAAGGTGGTTACAGGGTCAACTAGTAAAAACGGCCTTGTGTATAACCCTGAAAACAATATAACAAGGGCAGAGTTTTGCGCAATTGTCACCCGCTATTTGGGGGTAAATGTGGAGGAATACGCAGGGGTGGAGCTACCATTTGTGGACAAGGGCAAAAACCCCGAGTGGGCGCAAAACTACATCAAGGCGATGTATAAGCTGGGCTACATCAATGGTAGGGACAGCGCAAAGGGGCCAATTTTTGACCCGCTGGCGCCAATCACCAGGGCGGAGAGCGCCTCCATTTTGGGCAAGCTTTTGGATAGCAGGTATGCAGAGGGTGTAACCCTTGCCTTTAATGATAAGGATAATATCCAGCCATGGGCAGATGCAGGGGTAAAGGCGCTTGTGGGGCTTAGCATTGTTTCGGGATACGATGACGGTCAGTTTAAGGCGGATAAGTTTGTAACCCGTGCAGAAATTGCAAAAATGATATACCATATGTATTAAAATTATATACATTATATATAATAGGAAAGGAACGGTTTTATCCGTTCCTTTTTTTGCGCATTTTCAACCCCTTTTGCCTGCCACAAATATTATAACAAAGAGTGGGAGTTGCAACAAAATCGTTAAAGCTATTGCATTTTATATTTTTTTGGAGTATAATTTTCAAAATCTATTGGATTTTCAATTTGTCTTTATTGACTGTTTACTTAACAAAGTAAAGGGGTAAAGATGTTAAAGGGGTTATAAGTATGAAAGTTAAATATCGCTTGCCAATAATAATCGTTGTTGTTTCATTTGTTCCGCTATTAATTTTGATGGTGGTTGCGTTTTTGCTTAACTCAACCGTCTCCCAAAAATATTATAAAATGCTTATCAGCAATCAATCTATAGCATCGGAAAAATATATTTGGGATTTTTATTCAGAGCAACGCAATGGAATTAGTTATAGCGCAAATATTGAAACATATAGGGTCTATCTTGAGGCAAAAACAAAATCCGAAAGCTCTGTGGCAAGGCTGGAGGAGCAGGCAAAACACCTGCTAACTATTACTCAGCAGGTTAATGCAAGCGTTGACGAGGAATATATTGCAAACCTTGAGGGCACAATTTTAATTTCAAGCAACGGGAGTTTGGAGGGGGAAAATTATGCGGATAATGGTGCTTTTGCCGCTGCCATAAAAAATAACAGCGTAGCACATATAATTTTTAAAGAAAATGGAAAGAGAAGGATTACTCTGGCTTGCCCCGTTAAGGATAACAACAATGTTGCAGTGGGCGTTTTGCTGAGGAATATAAACATTGATGCTGTTACAGGCTATATAAGCAGCCTGAAAATTGGGGAAAGGGGATATATGTATATCTTAGATGGGAATGGCGATATCCTGTCTCGCCATTATTCTGACCGCATGCCAGTCAGCGCAAATAATAAATACATGGATAAATTGGCTGAATTTACGACAAGAATAAAAAATAAAGCACTAACTTCTAAAACTGATTACTTTGAATACTACCTGAACAATGAAAAGCTCCTTGCAAATTATAGGATATTGCCTGAAACGGGGTGGGTTGTGGTTTCTGCAATACCGTTTAGCGAAATCACAAAAAACACAATATGGTTTAATAATATAATAATTATAGCAACACTATTGGTTTCAATCATTGCACTAATCGTTGGTCTTGCAAGTGCAAAATACATCACAAAGCCACTTCACGATATAAGCTACGCAGTAAAGCAAATAGCAGATGGAAAGCTTGACACAATGATTCAATACAAAGGGAACGATGAGTTTGGAGAGCTGTGCTCTGACATTGGCGTTATGACTCATAAGCTTGGGATTAGCTACAAAAAGCTTTCAGCCACCGCCAAAACGGATATGGTAACGGGGTTGCCAAACCGAGCCGCAGTTTATGCATTTATGGATAAGGAGTATGATAACACCAAAAATCAGGGGGCACTACTCCTAGATTTAGATGGCTTTAAAGTTATTAACGACACATTAGGGCATGATTATGGCGATAAGGTGCTTATTGCAGTGGCGGAAATTCTTAAAGGCATCTCAACACAAAGCATAATGGGTGCCAGGCTTGGTGGAGATGAGTTTTTTGTTTACATCAGCCATTTTGACAGTAAAGAGCAAGTTATAGAGTTAGGAAAAAAGCTTTTAGCTGATATAACAGAAATAACTTGGGAAAAAAATATAAAAACTTCTGCCAGCGTGGGAATAGCCTTTGTTGATGGCAAGGATACCGATAAATCTAGGCTAATTAAAAAAGCAGACCTTGCAATGTATGAGGCTAAAAAAAGCGTGCCGCCCCCAAAATATAGCACAAATGTAATAAAAACAAAAAATCTCTATTTTTGCCGAAAAAATAGAGATTTTTTATGTGTTTTTAACACCCAAATTCATTTTTATTAATAAAAATTTCATATTTTTTTGTTGGATTTATACAAATAAATTATAGGGTTATTGACAAGTTAATGTAGCATTGTTATAATAACCCTATAAATAACTGCTTGTAATACAGGTAGTCATATTAAAACTTAAAAAAAGGTGGTTGAGTGAATGAAAAAAGCGTTAGAGGTTGCCAATAAAGCTATTGAGATTTTATTGGGTATTTTGCTCGCAATGATGGTTATCCTTGTTTTTGCCAACGTTGTCAGCAGGTTTTTTCTCCATTTTT
>CAZMCJ010000107.1:0-3953 GCA_964564795.1 uncultured Eubacteriales bacterium
AGAATGCAAGGTGTTGATATCAACGATAAGCACATTGAGGTTATTGTTCGTCAAATGATGAAGAAAAACAAGGTTGAGGATGCAGGAGATACAGATCTTCTTCTTGGTGCAACAATTGACATCTTCGAATTTGAGGATGCTAACAAAAAGGTGGCGCAAAGAAGAATTGACGAGAAGAATCCATCACTTGCTGATGCGGTTATTAATCCTGTTCTTTTGGGTATCACAAAAGCATCACTTGCAACAGATTCATTCTTATCTGCTGCATCATTCCAAGAAACCACAAGAGTTCTAACTGACGCTGCTATAAAGGGCAAAATTGATCCTCTGCTAGGGCTTAAGGAGAACGTTATTATTGGTAAGCTTATCCCGGCGGGTACTGGTATGGCATGCTATAATAATGATATTGAAATGGTTGGAAAAGACTAAAAATAAAAGTGTTGGGGTGGCGTTTGCCGCCCTTTGCACTTTCACAAATATGCATATTAACCAATAAAAACACTATAAGAAAAGCATATTTGGGCTACAACACTTGTTTTATTTATTGACAAAAGAATAGTTTAAGTGGTAAAATATAATGGTATGTGATATAACTGGAATAGTTATGCGAGCATACCATATATTTTTTGTGAAAGGAGGAAAAAATTAATGCCAACTTTAAATCAGTTAGTTAACAAAGGTAGAAAAAGCATTGCTAAAAAATCTACTGCACCTGCACTACAAAGAGGACTAAACACTCTTAAAAAAGAGGTAACTAAGCAAAGCAGCCCACAAAAAAGAGGCGTTTGCACAGCAGTTAAAACAATGACTCCAAAGAAGCCAAACTCTGCGCTTAGAAAAATCGCAAGAATTAGGCTTACAAATGGTGTTGAAGTATCCGGCTATATCCCAGGAATTGGACACAACTTGCAAGAGCATAGCGTTGTTCTTATCCGTGGCGGTAGAGTTAAGGACCTTCCGGGTGTTCGTTACCACATAATCCGTGGAACACTTGATGCTCAAGGCGTTGCAAAGAGAATGCAATCCAGAAGCAAATACGGAGCAAAGAGACCAAAGCCAGGTCAAGCGGCAGCAGCTGCAAAGAAGAAATAATAGCTTTAAAAAAATATTAAGAGAAATATTTTCCGGAAACTCGCAGTGCGAGTAAAGAGGAATTAAGATAGATTTTGGTCTATTTCCTCTTAACTTAAAAAGCATATGCGCAAAAAAATTTATTTTTTTACGAGTACCGATGATATCTCACGTTTGAAGGAGGGAAGTAAAGTGCCAAGAAGAGGTAATGTACCAAAGAGAGACGTGCTACTTGACCCAATGTACAACAGCAAGCTTGTTACAAGACTTGTTAACAACATTATGTTGGACGGTAAAAAGGGTGTAGCGCAAAAAATTGTTTATGATGCATTTGAAATCATAGCAGAAAAAACAGGCAGACCTGCATTGGAAGTTTTTGAGGAGGCTCTTGAAAACATTATGCCATTGCTAGAGGTAAAGGCTCGCCGTATTGGTGGAGCAACTTACCAAGTGCCAATGGAAGTTAGACCGGAAAGAAGACAAACTCTAGGACTAAGATGGCTAACAACCTATGCAAGAAAAAGAAACGAAAGAACTATGAGAGAACGTCTTGCAAACGAGCTGGTTGATGCTATCAACAGCCAAGGAGCTTCTGTTAAGAAGAAGGATGACACTCACAGAATGGCTGAAGCTAACAAGGCTTTTGCTCATTACGGATATTAAAAACTAGAGTGAATTAGGAGGGGGTAACCCCCAAGCCACTCTGTCAAGAAAAGGAGGCAATTTATGCCAAGAGCAATCCCACTAGAATTAACAAGAAATATTGGTATAATGGCCCACATTGACGCTGGTAAAACAACAACTTCAGAGCGTATTCTATTCTATACCGGTAAGACTTACAAAATCGGCGAAGTGCATGATGGCGGAGCTACAATGGACTGGATGGAGCAAGAGCAAGAAAGAGGTATTACAATTACCTCTGCTGCTACAACTGCTCAATGGAAAGGTCATAGAATAAATATCATCGACACACCGGGACACGTTGACTTCACAGTTGAGGTTGAGCGTTCCCTTCGTGTGCTTGATGGTAGCGTTACTGTTTTTTGTGCTAAGGGTGGTGTTGAGCCACAATCTGAAACAGTTTGGCGTCAAGCTGATAAATACGAGGTTCCTCGTATGGCCTATGTTAATAAAATGGATATTATGGGAGCGGACTTCTACAACGTTGTTAATATGATGAAAGACCGCCTAAAAACAAATGCTTGCCCAATTCAATTGCCTATCGGCAGCGAAGCGGACTTCAAGGGAATTATTGACCTTGTTGAAATGAAGGCTTTTGTTTACTATGATGACCTAGGAAAAGACATAAGAGAAGAAGAAATTCCTGCAGATATGCTTGAAAAAGCAAAAGAATACAGGCTTCAACTTATCGAGTCCGTTTCCGAAACCAGTGATGAATTGATGGAAAAGTATCTTGAAGGTGAAGAGCTAACAATCGATGAAATCAAAAAGGGCATTAGAGTTGCAACAATTGCAAACACAATGGTGCCTGTTGTTTGTGGAACATCTTATAGAAATAAAGGCGTTCAAAAACTTCTTGATGCAGTTATTGATTATATGCCATCTCCACTTGATATTAAGCCTATCATGGGTATTAACCCAGATACAGGAGAGGAAGAGCCAAGACCGTCTGATGACTCTAAGCCATTCTCCGCTCTTGCATTCAAGATAGCAACTGACCCATTCGTAGGAAGAATTTCCTTCTTCAGAGTTTACTCCGGTTCTGTTGATGCAGGTAGTACTGTGCTAAACGCAACCAAGGACAACAAGGAAAGAATGGGACGTATTGTTCAAATGCATGCTAACCACAGAGAAGACATCACAACTGTTTACAGTGGTGACATCGCAGCTGCGGTTGGACTAAAAAACACCACAACAGGTGATACTCTTTGTGACATTGCTCACCCAATCATTTTGGAGTCAATGGAATTCCCTGATCCGGTTATCAGGGTTGCTATTGAGCCAAAAACAAAGGCTGGACAAGAGAAAATGGGCGTTGGACTTTCTAAGCTTGCTGAAGAAGACCCAACATTCAAGACTTACACTGATGAAGAAACAGGTCAAACTATCATCGCTGGTATGGGTGAGCTTCACCTTGAAATTATCGTTGATAGATTGCTTCGTGAATTTAAAGTTGAGGCTAACGTTGGTGCTCCTCAAGTTTCTTACAAAGAGACAATCCGCAAAGAAGCACAAGTTGATGAAAAGTATTCTCGTCAATCAGGTGGTAAGGGTCAATATGGTCACGTTAAGATTATTGTTGAGCCAAATGAATCTGGTAAGGGCTACGAGTTCATTAATAAAATTGTTGGTGGTTCTATCCCTAAGGAGTATATTCCTGCAGTTGATGCGGGTATCCAAGGCGCAATGCAAGCCGGTGTTCTAGCTGGCTACAACGTTGTTGACGTTAAGGTAACTCTTTATGATGGTTCATACCATGAAGTTGACTCTTCTGAAATGGCATTTAAAATTGCAGGTTCTATGGCATTTAAGGCAGCAATGCGTAAAGCCGACCCTGTTTTGCTTGAGCCAATGATGAAGGTTGTTGTTATAGTTCCTGATGATTACATGGGCGACGTTATTGGCGACATTAACTCTCGTCGTGGTCAAATGCAAGGAATGGAAGCTAGAAATGGCGCGCAACAAATCAACTCTTTTGTTCCACTATCCGAAATGTTTGGTTACGCAACTGATTTGCGTAGTGCAACTCAAGGTAGAGGTCAATATTCTATGGAGCCAAGTCACTTCTGCGAAGTTCCAAAGAGCATTGCAGAAAAGATTATGACTACAAGGGCTAAAAAAGATTAATTTTTACAATTATCTATTGATTTTTGGAAAAAATAACTATAAAATTAAAAGAAATTAAATAAAATTTAAGGAGG